>DAMDKH010000043.1:0-12418 GCA_032099965.1 Microbacterium sp. | reverse complement strand
ACTCCGCCGACGGCCGCGCCCAGACCCTCGAGCTCGTCGCCCGCTCCCTCCGCGCCGAGGCCGCCGCCGCGTAACGCCCGCCGTCCGCTGCGATGCGCCGAATAGCAGACCGTCAGCTCTCTACACCCCAGTTATAGAGAATCCCGTCGATCTCCCATACGTCCCGCTCGGTCGTTGCACCAGGGAGACGTCGCAGCTTTTCGAGGTCGAGCTGTTCGGGCGTCGGATCCTGTGGGTAGTCGATCTCGACGTGCCGCTCGTCGCGGTCGTCGCTGACCGTGACGCTGGCGGCGGGCGTGTGTGCGCACATCGCCTCGAGGAATCTCACGGTGTCCTTGAGCTGGGTGACGGTTGTCTGATCTGTCGTTCCGACGCCACTGGGCGCGCATCCGCCGTCGTCGAACGACACGTACAACCACTTCTCGAATGTGAGTTCGTTGTTCGGGTTGGCTGCGGCCCTCCAAGTGAGCAACACGTTCTTCATCTGTTCCGAGGTCGCACTCGAAGACATCGTCACTCCCGTCCGGACGGTCGAGCTGTAGCTCACGCTGGAGGACCCCTCCCCGTCAGCTGAACTCACCCCGGGGAGGTTCTCGACGATCGCGACGAGACGATCGGATTCCCTCGACCCCTTTTCCGAGTGATCGAGGAGAGAGGCCACCCACATCACCGGGACGGCAGCCACCAACGCCGCCACCAACAGGACGACCAGCACGATCTTGCGCACCGATGAGTGCACGCTGCCACGTTCACCCATGCTGATCGATCGATTCCGTGGCCGAGATGCGCTGCTCCTCAGCATCTCCAAGAGATGCAGATCCGAGAAGCCCCCTCCGCTCCGGGAGGGAGGCCTCTGCGTCGCTGTCGGGTGCTCCGTTCTTGAACAGTCTCATTTCGCTCCTTCGTCCAATAGGTAGACGAGGAGCCATCGATTTTCAGAGGTAGCGACTCCACCGGGCGTCGTTTTCGATCTCGCCCCGCCGTCCGGCAGGAGGCCTGGCCCCTCGGCCGCGTCGGGCGTACCCTCCAGAGAAGGATGCCCTCGACGGGGGCGACCGCCGGAAGGAGTTCGATGATGAGCACCACCACCCTGGCCCTCTGGGTCGCGTACGGCAGGAACGGCGTGGTCGGCAGCATCCGCCACGACACCGAGGGCTACCAGGTGACGATGGCGGGAGCGGATGCCGTAGCCGGCACCTACCCGACGCTCGAGGTCGCGAAGTCGGCGCTGCACGCACGCATGGCGCCGGGAAGCGATTGGCCGAGCTTCCGCGAGCACTGAGCCCGCGGGGCGGGATCAGGCTTCGGGTTCGCCGGAGACGAGTCCGCGCAGCCAGTCGCGCGCCTCGACGAACACCTCGTCGGCGTAGCGCTCGGGGTAGTGCACGATGCGGCGGTCCGCCCGGGGATACGACCCGAGGAACACCACGCGCGGGCTGAAACGGCGGATGCCGAGGAGCGCGTCGGCCATGCGCTCGTGCTCGATGTGTCCGTCGGCGTCGATGACGAACCGGTAGCGGCCGAGCTCGTCGCCGATCGGGCGGGACTCGATGAGCGACAGGTTGATGCCCCGCGTGGAGAACTGTTCGAGCATCTCCAGCAGCGAACCGGGGTGGTCGTGGGGCAGTTCGACGATGAGCGACGTCTTGTCGGCACCCGTCGGCGCGGGCGGGGCCGTGGTGCGCGAGACGAGCACGAACCGGGTCACGGCGTTGGCGTTGTCGCCGATACCCGAGGCCAGCACGTCGACGTCGTAGTGCTTCACGATCCCGGGGGCGGCGATGGCGGCCTGCGCGGGCGACGTGCCGTCGAGCACGCCGATCGCCGAGGCCACATTGCTCGACGCGGGCACGTGCGAGTGGGCGGGGATGTTCTGCCCCAGCCAGCCGTGACACTGGGCGTAAGCCACGGGATGCGCGGCGATCACCGTCACCTCGTCGAGCGTGGTTCCGCGCGGCGCGACCAGCACGAAGTTCACCCGCACCAGGTACTCGCCCACGATGCGCAGACCGGGCAGCGTGGCGAGGGCATCCTGCGTGGTCGAGACGCCGCCCTCGATGGAGTTCTCGATGGCGATCATCGCGGCGTGACTGCGGCCCTCGAGCACGTCGGCGAGCGCTTCACCGACGTTGTGCACGGCACGCCAGTTCTGCCCCCGGGCCTCCGCCACCTGGTCGAGCGCCGCTTCCGTGAAGGTTCCGGCGGGGCCGAGATAGCTGTAGGTACGGCGTTCGATCACGCGTTTCACCCTATCCCTCCGCGTCAAGCCCCCGATGCGCGGTTTCGCCAGGGCGCAGCGCAGGTGCAGACTGAGAACATGACGAGCCGTGCCGGCCTCCCCGCGGAGGAAAGCGACCTGATCGATGTCGACGAACTGATCGCCGCCTATTACGACCGTGCCCCACGCCCCGACGTCGCCGCCGAGCGCGTCGCCTTCGGCACGAGCGGCCACCGGGGTTCGTCGCTCAGCGGCAGCTTCAACGAGAATCACATCCTGGCCACGACGCAGGCGATCGTCGACTACCGCGCGCAGCAGGGCATCACCGGGCCGCTGTTCCTCGGACGCGACACCCACGCCCTCTCGCTGCCCGCCGAACGCAGCGCGATCGAGGTGCTGGTGGCCAACGACGTCGACGTGCGTGTCGACTCCCGCGACTCCTGGGTGCCGACGCCGGCGCTCAGCCACGCGATCCTCACCCACAACCGCGCGCTCGCCGCCGATGCGTCCGGCCGCGCCGACGGCATCGTCGTCACCCCGTCGCACAACCCGCCGCGCGACGGCGGCTTCAAGTACAACCCCCCGCACGGCGGCCCCGCCGACACCGACGCGACGGGTTGGATCGCCGACCGCGCGAACCAGCTCATCGAAGCCGGTCTCGAGGGCGTCAAGCGGCACCGCTTCGCCGATCTCGACGCCGACACCCTCGGCACCTACGACTTCCGCGACGCCTACGTGCGCGACCTCGCCACGATCATCGACGTCGACGCCATCCGCCGCGCCGGCGTGCGCATCGGCGCGGACCCGCTGGGCGGGGCATCGGTGGAGTACTGGGCCCTCATCAAAGAGGTGTTCGATCTCGACCTCACCGTGGTGAACCCCGAGGTCGACCCGACGTGGCGCTTCATGACCCTCGATTGGGACGAGAAGATCCGCATGGATCCGTCGTCGCCCTCCGCCATGGCGTCGCTCGTGGCGAAGAAGGCCGACTTCGACGTGCTCACGGGCAACGACGCGGATGCCGACCGCCACGGCATCGTCACACCCGACGCGGGTCTGATGAACCCGAACCACTACCTCGCGGTCGCCATCGACTACCTCTTCTCCCATCGCGCGGAGTGGCCGCGCGACGCGGCGATCGGCAAGACGCTCGTGTCGTCGATGATCATCGACCGGGTCGCCGAGTCGCTCGGTCGTCGACTGCTCGAGGTCCCGGTCGGATTCAAGTGGTTCGTCCCCGGTCTGCTCGACGGCTCCGTCGCGTTCGGCGGTGAGGAGTCGGCCGGTGCGTCGTTCCTCCGCAAGGACGGCTCGGTGTGGTCGACCGACAAGGACGGCATCCTGCTGTGCCTGCTCGCCGCCGAGATCATCGCCGTCACCGGCAAGTCCCCGTCGGAGCGGTACGCCGAGCTGGAGCAGGCCTTCGGCTCGTCGGCCTACCAGCGGGTGGATGCTCCGGCCACGCCCGAGCAGAAGGCGACGCTCGGCAAGCTCGCTCCGGAGTCGGTGTCGGCGACCACGCTCGCCGGCGAGGAGATCACCGCGAAGCTGTCGCACGCTCCGGGCAACGGTGCGGCGATCGGCGGTCTCAAGGTGCAAACCGAGCACGCCTGGTTCGCCGCCCGCCCCTCCGGCACCGAAGACGTCTACAAGCTGTACGCCGAGAGCCTGCGCGGCCCCGAGCACCTCGCCGAGGTGCAGGCCGAGGCCCGCGCCGTGGTGTCGGCGGCCCTGGGGGCCTGACACCCCGGTTCGTCACTTTCGCTCCCGTCGCACTTTCCGTCGCTCCCGCCCCGCGCGGTCGACAGGAAGTGCGGCGGGAGTCTGGTGTTGAGGGGGTCAGTCGAATGTGGGGCTGGTCTGCGGCGTCACGATCGACGCGGCCGCCACGAGGGCCGCGGTAGTTGATCGCCTCACCTCACTCCACCTCTGGGTCGGTTTGCGGCGTGACGATCATCAGAGTGACCTTCTGCGCGTGAGGCGGAGGGTCGGTATAGACCTCAACGACGAGGTGGTACCCCTGTCGAAAGTAGTCACGTTCGAAGGCGTGTTTCCCCGGCGGGAACTCGTGCTCCTCGCTCCTCCACCACCCTTGCTCCGTCAACCACGCGTCGAGATCGTCCGCGACGTCAGCCGGGGTTCGGGGCCCACCGGCGCGCAGCTCGACGATCTGGTCCCAGACGTAGTACTTCGGCCATTCCTGCCCACCATCGCTGGCTCGCCGCACTCCGCCACCGTTCGAGGAGACGGAGACGACATCCTCGCTCGGTATCAGGGCACTGATCTCTGCACCCCAGGCGTCCGCTTGCAACACGAGCCCATCCAGTTGATTCTCTTGACTCATGACTGGCTCCGTCCGTTCCGTAGTCGACTGGTCTCCCGCTTCTCCGCAGCCGACGAGAAGAAGCACCGTTATGCACAGAGCGGCGACGAGTCGGGTCTTAGAATCGCGCCAGGGCGTCACCCCACCTCTCCCAACGTCAACGGAGAGATGAGTTCCTCAGGCTTTTCCACGCCCGTCCCCTGCACCTGCATGGGCGGAGCTTCAGGACCCTTATCCACGATGTCGTCCGGATGATACAGAGAGACCGGGTCCCCAGTGACCACGCCGGTGATGTTCTTCGTAGCCGTGCTCCCGGGAGTGAAAACCGCAGTATGGCTCTCGACGCGGGGCCGTCTGCGGCGTAACGCTCGTGGATCCGATCGTCTCGCTGGGGGCTGAGCGCCAGGGCAAGAGTCATCATGACGACGGTCGAGATTCGCGTATCGGGCGGAAATGCCGACCGCTCCCGGAGCGTACACAACGCCCCTGCCTACCCGCGCGCGGGGTCGGTGTGAGGGCTGACGATGGTGAACATGAGCTTCTGCGCGTGGGGCGGGGGCACCGTATACGCGCGAATGATGAGGTGGTAGCCATCGCGGTAATAGTCCCGCTCAAAGGACTCCTCCGTGGGAGGGAATTCGCTGTCGGTGTTCCGCTCCCACCCCTGCTTCTCCACCCAAGGATCGAGGTCGTCGGCGACCTGAACCGGGGTACGCGGGCCCCCGGCCTTGAGTTCGATGATCTGCGCCCAGTAGTAGTACTTCGGCCACTCCTCGTAGTACTCGCTCGCCTGCCGCACACCACCGATGTTGCGCGATTGATGAGCCGGCTCCAGCTCAGACTCCGCAATCTGCGCGATGACCTCCGCACCGGACGCGTCCGCCTGCGCGACATACACCTCCAACTGACGTTCCTGCACGGCAATTGCCTCCTCTCTACTCACGGCGCATCCCGCCACGGAGCACGCTGCCCCCAAGGCGAGGACAAGGACCACGAGGCGTCCGAACCGTCTCATTCGTCGACCTCTTCCAAACACCGAGCGACTCACCGCTCTTGCCGTCACTCGCGATGCCCCGCTAGCTGCTTGGAGTATTCGTCCACTGACGCGCCCCGACGTTACGCACCTAGTCACGAGAAGGGTCTGTCTGCGGCGTAACGATCTTGAAGTTGATCGCCTGAGCCATCGGCGGCTCTTCGGTGTACACCTCAACGATGAGGTGATAACCCTCCCGAAAATAGTCGCGCTCGAAACGCTCTTGCCCAGGCGGAAACTCGACGTCTGTGTTCCGCTCCCAGCCCTGTCGCTTCAGCCACGGTTCGAGATCGTCCGCGACCGCACTGGGTGACCTCGCCCCTTCCGCCAAGAGGTCGATTCCCTGGAACCAGTAGTAATAGCGCGGCCACTGCTCGTAGTTCTCACCCGCCCCACGAGAACCGCCCATATTCGGGTAAAGCGTTTCAACTTCGGATGCGGGCACGTTAGCCACAATCTCTGCACCCCACCCGTCAGCTCTCTGAATGAACTCTGCCAACTGCGTCTCCTGCACAGCCACACGATCCTCCTCGCTCAGTTGCGGCTGACTCCCGCACGCTGACAGCAATGTCACCAACGCCGCCGTCACCAGGACTACTGCAGTTGATTGCCTCACTTCACCGCACCTCTCGGCTGTTCGGAACGCCGACCGCTCCCGGAGCTGACACCACGCCCCTGCCTACCCGAGCTCGGGATCAGTGTGAGGGCTGACGATGGTGAACATGAGGGTCTGTGCGTAGGGCGGGGGGACGGTGTCGGCGCGGACGATGAGGTGGTAGCCGTCTCGGTAGTAGTCCCGCTCGAAGAATTCTTTCGTCGGGGGGAACTCACTGGCGGTATTCCGCTCCCACCCCTGCTCATCGAGCCAAGGCTCCAAGTCGTCGGCTAAACGCGCCGGAGTACGAGGCCCATCCGGCCGGAGTACGACGATTTGCCCCCAGTAGTAGTACTGCGGCCACTCCTCGTAGTACTCGCTCGCATGCTGCACTCCACCGAGAGTCACCGGTTCTTGGCCCGGAAGCAGTTCCTCTTGCGGGATCTGAGCGAGAATCTCGGCACCTGCTCCGTCGGCCTGCGCGACATACGCCTCGATCTGACGTTCCTGCACAGCGATTGCCTCCTCTTGGTTAGCGGCACATCCCACCGCGAAGCACGCTGTTCCGAAGGCGAGGACAAGGACGATGAAGCGTCCCATCCGTCTCATTCGTCGACTTCTTCGAGGGTGAGAGGAGAGATGAGTTCCTCCGGCTGGGCCGCACCGTTGCGGAAATCCAGCTCGAGCCCATCCTGGTCGACGCGAAGGACGAACTCGTCCGGATGGTAGAGCGAGACCGGCCTGCCGGTCACCACATTGACGATATTCCGCATTGACGTACTCCCGGGCTCGAAGACCGCCAAGTGACTCGGCATCGGGCCCTTGCTCTCGATCGGTCCACTGGCGGGGTCGTCCGCATCGAGGAACCCCGTCTCCAGCCGTGTGATGCCGTCTCCCTCGAGCGGATCCGCGGGGCCATGCCCGGCGTTTCCCGCCGGGATACCTTGGTTCCAGCTGACTGCGCCGTCGTTCCGCGACTGCAGCGAGAAATGCGGCACGTCTCCGGTTTCCGGGAAGTCCTGCAGCCCAGTGACATTGTGTCCTAGCCCTGCCGGCGCGACGTAGACAACGCGATCAGCTCTCAGACCGAGCAACTCGGCCTGCCCCAGCACGGGACACCCGTAGCTGTGCGCAATCGGCACCACGTCGGTGCTCGGGGCGAGGCGGAGACTGTTGACGAAGGCGGCTAGCCGCGGTGCTCCGACGTTCGCGAACCCCTGCTGCGCGGGCTCGTTGCCATGATTGAGGTCGAACTGCGGCAAGGGGGAGCCATGCCACGTGAAATAGCCCGTGCGAGCATCTGAGGCAGCGGTCAGCCTCTTGGTGCGATCGATATCCCAGTCGAATGCGGCGAGACGAGAGTTCGAGCCGGGAATCATGACACCGACCTGACCGATCCAGGATGGAACATCACCCGTCTCGGGGTCTAGAGCGCCCTGGTAAGTGATGTAGCTGTCCCGCATGGGGCTGAAACCGACGACAACGGTCCCCGAGGTTGCCGTCGGCATCCCGTCCTCGTTACGAACCAGGAACTCTCCGAAGGCCTGACCGCCGGCTCCACCCTTGCCCTCATACTTCTCATTGCGGTCACCGAGCATCGCGTCGATGCTCTTCACCTCGCCTTTCATATCGGCGATGAGTCCGTCGAGGTCGGTGACCTTCGTCGCAGCGATCGGATCCTGCAGCTCCACGCTTCGGCTGTGCTTCCGGAGCGCCGAGAGCAGTTCGATCTGCTTCTCGAGCTCGGCTCGATGAGCCTGGGCGGTGATCACGTTGGCGGTGTTGCGGTCGCGTAGCGGGATGCCTTCGAGGTTGCCGATCAGCATCGGGTAGTCGGTGATCAGTGCGTCGCGCTGCTCCGGCGTCATCACGTCCCACACCGCGCGGATCGCCGTCGGGTCTTTGAGCTTTGCGAGGTCGACGGCGGAGAACGACTGCACCGTGCCGTCGGGCATCGCCACCGATACCTCCGTGCCTGCCGAGAGGTGCGGCGCCGCGGGGAGGGCGGCGCGCACGGCGGCGTACTGCGCGGCCACCTCGCTCAGCGCTGTTGCCGCCGTCGCGTCGATACCGCGGCGCTCCTCATCCAACGCCGCCAGGCGCTGCTCCGACTCGGCGACCGCGTTGCCCGCGGCGTCGGCCTGATTCATGAGTCCGCGACGTTCGCGCTGCGCATCATCATCGTTCGCCTCGGGTACGCCTGCGCTGAGGAGCACCTGCTGAGATGCGGCGGCAGCGACCTTCGCGAGCGCGAGGGTCGCTTGCTCGCTGCTCGCACGACGGGCGATGTCCTCCATCTGCACGCCGTACGACTCGGCGGCATCGCCCCACGCGAGGTCGACCACCTGCACCAGTCCCGCCGGAGTGAGCGCCGACTGGATCACCGCGGTGAGGCGATCGACCGACACCGCGGCGCCGGACTGCAGCCCGAGCTGGTACGCCGCGTCGATGAGCTTCGCCCCGACGTCGGTGCCGAAGGTGCGCCCTCGCAGGTCGGCGCCCACGTCTCGCACCGTGGCGGAATCACCCGCCAGCGCGTTATCCCCAGCCGTCAATGCGACCTCCTTCGAGTGTCCATGTCCGTGTACGTTACATGCACACATGAGGCGCTAACAGTCTCATGTGGATAACCCGACTCGCACACACCTGGGGGGTCTGTGAGGCTGAAACTGTCGTTGCTCGAGACCGAGCCGCAGGGCAGCGCGCGCACCCGCGACATCGTCGTGACGGCCGATGTGACGGCCACGATCGGCGAGCTCGCGCGCACTCTCGTGCGCGCCGGCGGGGGTGACCCGACACTCCTGCCGCACGCCGTGGACCGCACCCTGCCGCTCACGGTGCTCGTGCACCGTCCGCACGATCGAGCGCTCGTGCTCGATCCCGCCGACCCGATCGGCCGGGCCGGCCTGCGCACCGGCGCGACGATTCAGGTGATCCGAGAGCAGGATGCCGGGACGGCTCTGCGCGTCGCCGAACCGACCGCCCACCTCGAGGTGCTCGACGGCGTTCAGGCGGGCGCGCGGTTCACCCTGACCGACGGCGACAACGGCGTCGGCCGCGATCGCACGAACCGCGTGGAACTGCACGATCGGAGCGTCTCGCGCCATCACCTCGTCGTGAGCGCCGCCGGTCAGCGGCGGATCGTCCGCGACCTCGGTTCGGCGAACGGAGTGAAGGTCGTCGACGACGAGACCGCACCGCGCCCGCTCACCCGCCCTCGGGATCTCGACCGCACGACGGTGCTCCGCCTCGGCGAGGTGCACGTACGCATCGAACCGCTGCCGACCAGCGGCCGCGAGGCCCCGCGCGATCGAGCGACCGTCCGCCATCAGCGTTCGCCTCGGGTCGATCCCGTCTACGCGCCCGACCCCCTCGAACTGCCGGCACCGCCGACCCCCGCCGAACCCTCACGCTTCCCCCTCGTGGCCATGGTCGCGCCGCTCGCCATGGGAGGTGCGCTGTTCGCCGTGACGCAGTCGGCGCTGAGCATCGTGTTCGTCGCCCTGTCGCCGCTGATCATGATCGGCAGCTGGCTCGACGGCCGCATCGGGCAGCGCCGACGCCTGAAGAAGCAGCGCCGCGAGTTCGCCGCGACCCTCGCCGACGTTCGCTCGGAGGTCGAACGGCGTCACGCGGAAGAGCGCCCTGCCCGGCAGCGCGAGAGCCTTCCCCTGGCCGACCTGCTCGTCGCCGCCCACGATCGCACGTCCGTGCTGTGGACGCGGCGCGCCGAGCATCGCTCCTACCTCGAGATCCGGCTCGGCAGCGGCGTGCTCCCCAGCCGCACCACGCTCACCCTGCCCTCCCGCGGGTCGGCGGCGGGCGAGGACTGGAAGGAGGTGGAGGATGCGTACGCCGCCCTGTCGACGGTGTCCGACGTGCCCGTCCTCGAACGACTCGACCGCAGCGGCTCCCTCGGCGTCGCCGGTGCGGGCGTCTGGGCCGACTCGATCACCCGCTCTCTGCTCGTGCAGCTGTTCGCCCTGCACTCGCCCGCAGACGTGGTCTTCGCCGCCTTCCTGCCGGAGCGCACGGCGCGCGCGGAATGGGAATGGGTCAAGTGGGTGCCGCACGTCGACTCGGCGCACAGTCCGATCCGTGCGGCGCATCTCACCGCCACGGCCCGCGATCGCGCCCTGCTGCTCACCGAGCTCGAAGGACTCATCGCCACCCGCGCCGCGGCCGCGAGTCGCACCATCCGCAGCCGCGAACGGGCCACGGCATCCGACACCGACGAGCGTCTCGCCGCGGTGCAGAAGCAGCCCCTCCTGCCGACCGTCGTCGTGCTCGTCGTCGCCGACGATGACGAGCAGGATCTCACCCGTCTGGTCAGCCTGTCCGAAGAGGGTCCTGATGTGGGCGTGCACGTCATCTGGTCTGCGCCGACGATGGCCGAGGTGCCCGCCGCCTGCCGCACCACCATCGATGCGACGGCCAGCCCGACCACGGCTCACTTCGTGCGTTCGGGCACCGTCGTGACGCTCGACACCGTCGAACGCGTCGATGTGCCCGAGGCGGAGGCGTTCGCGCGCAGCCTCACCCCGGTCGTCGATGCGGGCGCCCGCGTGCTCGATGAGAGCGACCTGCCCCGCAGCGTGACGCTCGCCGACATCGACCGTCGCAACCTGCTCGACGACCCGCGGGAGGTCGTGGCCGGATGGGAGGCGACCGATTCGCTGAAGAGCCGGTGGACCCCCGGCACGGATCGCGACCCCGGAACCCTGCCCGCCACGGTGGGGCGCAGCGATGCGGGGCCGGTGGAGATCGACCTGCGCACGCACGGCCCGCACGCCCTGGTGGGCGGCACCACCGGCGCCGGGAAGTCGGAGTTCCTGCAGACCTGGATCCTGTCACTGGCCGCCGCATACTCCCCCGATCGCGTGACGTTCCTGCTCGTCGACTACAAGGGCGGCGCGGCATTCGCCGACTGCGTCGCCCTGCCCCACACGGTCGGGCTGGTGACCGACCTCGACCCGCACCTGGTGCGCCGGGCGCTCACCTCGCTCCGCGCCGAGTTGCGCCACCGGGAGGAGCTGTTGAACGCGCACGGGGCGAAAGACCTCATGGGCCTCGAACGGCGCTCGGACGTCGCCGCTCCTCCGCTGCTGCTCATCGTGATCGACGAGTTCGCCGCGCTGGCGAAGGAGATCCCCGAGTTCGTCGACGGCGTGATCGACGTCGCCCAACGCGGCCGTTCGCTGGGGCTGCACCTGATCATGGCGACCCAGCGCCCCGCCGGTGTCATCGGCGACAACCTGCGCGCCAACACGAATCTGCGCGTCGCGCTGCGCATGGCGGATGCGGGCGACAGCACCGACGTCATCGGCACCGCGGATGCCGCGCACTTCGCCCCGGAGGTTCCCGGTCGCGCCGTCGTGAAGGTCGGCGCGGGTCGCTCGGTGCACTTCCAGACCGCCTACCTGGGCGGGCGCTCCGACGCCGCTCGTCCCGACACCATCGAGATCAGCGACCTCGTGCTGGGGAGCGGACGCCCCTGGGCCGTCGTACCCGAACGCTCCCCCGGCGAGGATCGCACCACCTCCGCCGCCCGCGACATCGAGCGCCTGGTGCGCAACATCCAGGTCGCGGCGGACGCCCTCCGGCTCGAGCATCCGCGGCGCCCCTGGGTCGACCAGCTGCCCGCCGTGGCGCCCCTCGCCACGCTGGGGGCGACCGCTCGGCAGGACCATACCGACGCTGCCGTGCTCACCCTCGGCCTCGTCGACGACCCCGCACACCAGCGCCGGAGCCCCCTGCGCATCGATCTGCGCGCCTCCGGCAACATCGCGCTCTTCGGCGCCCCCGGATCGGGCAAGACGACCGCGCTCCTGTCGGTCGCGGTGGCCGCGGTCGGCGCAGACGCGCAGACACGGGTGTACGGCATCGACGCCGCGAGTGGACGCCTGGGCGTGCTCGCGGGGCTTCCGCACACCGGGGATGTCGTTCCCGCCGACGACGCCGACCGCACGGTACGCCTGCTCGGCATGATCCGCGACCTCATCACCGACCGCGAAGCCACCCGCACCTCGGCGCCGCCCGTGCTGCTGCTGCTCGACGGGTTCGGCGCCTTCCGCGATCTGTACGAGCACCAGGCGACGGGCGCCGCGGCCTTCGCGCACCTCGTCGACCTCCTCCGCTCCGGGCGTCACGTGGGCGTGCACGTCGTGCTGGCGAGCGAACGGGCCATGACGCTCCCCAGCGCGATCGCCGCGAGCATCGGCGAGACCCTCGTGCTGCGCATGAACAGCG
>DAMDKH010000042.1:0-12839 GCA_032099965.1 Microbacterium sp. | reverse complement strand
CGTCGGCGCGAAGGAGCGCTTCGTCGGCAAGGACGCGGTCGACGCGGATGCCGATGCCCCCGTGCTCGTCGGACTCGTCGCCGAGGGGCGCCGGGCGGGCCGCGCGGGCTACGCCGTGGTCGATGCCGACGGCGCCGTGCTCGGCGAGGTGACCAGCGGTGCGCTGAGCCCCACGCTGGGGCATCCGATCGCGATGGCCTACGTCACCCCGTCCGCGGCCGCGGACGGGACCGAACTGTTCCTGGATGTGCGGGGGACCAGGATCCCCGCGACCGTGACCGCTCTGCCTTTCTACCGGAGGACGAAATGACCGACCTGAACACCCTGCACTACACCGAGGAGCACGAGTGGATCGCCGCTGACGGCGACACCGTGACGATCGGCATCACCGACTTCGCGGCGGACAAGCTCGGCGACGTCGTCTTCGTCGAGCTCCCCGCCGTCGGCACCGAGATCACCGCCGGCGCGGTCGTGGGCGAGATCGAGTCGACCAAGTCGGTCGGCGAGCTGTACGCTCCCGTCTCCGGCACGGTCGTCGAGATCAACGACGCGGTCGTCGACGACCCCTCGCTGGTCAACGCCGAGCCGTTCGCGGGCGGATGGCTGGTGAAGGTCTCCGTCGCCGCCGGCGCGACCGACGGCCTGCTCGACCGTGACGCGTACGTCGCGCTCACCGAGGGCTGATCCTCCCGTGGTCTCCTTCGCCGACCGTCACATCGGACCCACCGCCGACGCGCAGCGCCACATGCTCGATGCGCTGGGCATGGTCGAGGGTTCCGCTCCCGAGGGCCCTCTCGAAGCGCTCATGGCGCAGGCGGTGCCCTCGTCGATCTTCACGCCCGCCCCGACCGCCGGGGAGCGCAGCAGCATCCCCGCCGCGGCGAGCGAGACCGAGGCGCTGCACGAGCTGCGCGCCCTGGCCGCCCGCAACACGGTCAACAGGCCCATGATCGGCCTGGGGTACTACGGCACGCTCACGCCGCAGGTGATCCAGCGCAACGTGCTCGAGAACCCGTCCTGGTACACCGCGTACACGCCCTACCAGCCCGAGATCTCGCAGGGCCGGCTCGAGGCGCTCATCAACTTCCAGACGATGGTCGCCGACCTCACCGGGCTCTCGACCGCGAACGCGTCGATGCTCGACGAGTCGACGGCCGTCGCCGAGGGGATGCTCCTCGCACGTCGCGCCTCCCGGGCCGCGACCGACGTGTTCGCGGTCGACGCCGACACCCTGCCGCAGACGCGCGCGCTGCTGGAGAACCGGGCGGATGCCGTCGGCATCCAGCTCGTCACGGTCGACTTCGCCGCAGGGGAGGAGCTCCCCGCCGAGCTGTTCGGCGTGTTCGTGCAGTATCCGGGCGCCTCCGGCCGCGTGTGGGATCCGTCGGCCGTGATCGACGCCGCGCATCTCGCGGGAGGTCTCGCCGTGGTGGCGGCCGACCTGCTCGCACTGACGCTGATCGCGTCGCCGGGCTCGCTGGGCGCCGATGTGGCGGTGGGCACGACCCAGCGCTTCGGCGTTCCGATGGGCTTCGGCGGACCGCACGCCGGCTACATGGCCGTGCGCGCCGGTCTCGAGCGCCAGCTTCCGGGCCGGCTCGTGGGCGTCTCGGTGGATGCCGACGGCAAGCCCGCCTACCGGTTGTCGCTGCAGACGCGCGAGCAGCACATCCGTCGGGAGAAGGCGACGTCCAACATCTGCACGGCTCAGGTCCTCCTCGCCGTGATGGCGTCGATGTACGCCGTCTACCACGGCCCTGACGGGCTCACCGCGATCGCCGAGGGCGTGGCCGGCAAGGCCGCGCTGCTGCGCTCGTGGCTGGTGGAGGACGGAGCGGAGGTCCTGCACGACGCGTTCTTCGACACGGTGCGCGTGCGCGTTCCCGGGCGTGCCGCCGAGTACGTCGCCCAGGCGCACCACGGCTACGGCATCCTGCTGCACGCCGCGGACGCCGACACCGTCGGCATCTCCGTCGACGAGACGACGACGATCGACGAGCTCCGGCAGGTCGCCCGCGTCTTCGGCGGACGGGACGAGCGGGTCTTCGCGTTCACGGCCGGACCGGGCGCCCTGCCCGAGGAGCTCCGCCGCCGCGACGAGTTCCTCACCCACCCGGTCTTCCATGCGCACCGCAGCGAGACCGCCATGATGCGCTACCTCAAGAGCCTCGCCGATCGCGACTACGCCCTCGACCGCGGCATGATCCCGCTGGGTTCGTGCACGATGAAGCTCAACGCGGCGACCGAGATGGCGGCCATCACGTGGCCGGAGTTCGCGGGCATCCACCCGTTCGCCCCGGCCTCCGACGTGGCCGGCTACCTCGAGCTCGTCGACCAGCTGGAGGCCTGGCTCGCCGAGGTCACCGGCTACGACGCCGTCTCGCTGCAGCCGAACGCCGGCTCGCAGGGTGAGCTCGCGGGGCTCCTCGCGATCCGCGGCTACCACCGTGCGAACGGCGACGTGCAGCGCACGGTGTGCCTCATCCCGTCGTCGGCGCACGGCACGAACGCCGCGTCGGCGGTCCTCGCTGGCATGAAGGTCGTCGTCGTCGCGTGTGACGAGCTCGGCAACGTCGACCTCGACGACCTCCGGGCGAAGATCGCGGCGCACGCCGACGAGCTCTCGGCGCTCATGATCACGTACCCGTCGACGCACGGCGTCTACGAGCACGACGTAGTGGAGATCACGACGGCCGTGCACGATGCCGGCGGCCAGGTGTACGTCGACGGCGCGAACCTCAACGCCCTGCTCGGGTTCGCGCGGTTCGGCGACCTCGGCGGCGACGTCTCGCACCTCAACCTGCACAAGACGTTCGCGATCCCGCACGGCGGCGGCGGACCCGGCGTCGGACCGGTGGCGGCCAAGTCGCACCTCGCGCCGTTCCTGCCCTCGCATCCGCTCGCGCAGCGCGCGGAGCACGCGGGCGGGTTCGTGTTCGAGGGCGGCGTCGTCTCCGGTGCACCGTACGGGTCGGCGGGCGTGCTCCCGATCTCGTGGGCCTATGTCCGGATGATGGGCGCCGACGGCCTGCGTCGGGCCACGGCGGCGGCCGTGCTCTCCGCGAACTACATCGCGGCGCGCCTCGAAGGCCACTACCCGGTGCTCTACACGGGGGAGAACGGCCGGGTGGCGCACGAGTGCATCCTCGACCTCCGCCCGTTGAAGGAAGCCACGGGAATCACGGTGGACGACGTCGCCAAACGGCTCATCGACTACGGATTCCACGCGCCGACGATGTCGTTCCCGGTGGCGGGCACGCTCATGGTCGAGCCGACCGAGTCGGAGGACCTCGCCGAGATCGAGCGCTTCATCGAGGCGATGATCCAGATCAAGTCCGAGGCGGATGCCGTGGCAGCCGGTCGATGGCCCGCGGCAGACAACCCGCTTGTCCACGCCCCGCACACTGCGGCCTCGCTCATCGCGGCGGAGTGGACGCACGCGTACACGCGGGAGGAGGCCGCCTATCCGGTGGCCACCCTGGTGGCGGGCAAGTACTGGCCGCCGGTGCGCCGCATCGATCAGGCGTACGGCGACCGCAACCTCGTGTGCGCCTGCCCGCCCATCGAGGCGTTCGCCTGACACCGCCCGCTCCTGCGACCACGGCACCGCTCCCATCCGGGGCGGTGCCGTGGTCGTCTCCCGGCCCGTTCACCGTCTGTTTCGGGGATGTTTCGGATGGTCACCACTCAGTAACGGTTGATTAGCCGAGAGCACCGCTTCGCAGATGCCGGGATACTCTGACAACATCCCTACGCGTTCGACGATGAGCGCGCAGTTTTGATGTACCGGTCCTAGGAGGACACATAGTGAAGCGCAACAAGATCGCCCTTGCGGGCACTGCGCTGTTCGCGATCGGCGCCCTGGCGCTCGCGGGCTGCGCGAGCGGTGGCGGCAACTCGGACAGCGGCAACGCGGGCGGCGACGTCGACGCGGACGCGATCATCACGACGAACGGCTCGGAGCCGGAGAACCCGCTCATCCCGACCAACACCAACGAGGTCGGCGGCGGCAAGATCCTCGACGAGATCTTCGCCGGGCTCATCTACTACGACGCCGACGGCAAGCCGGTCAACGACATGGCCGAGGAGATCGTCACCGAGGACCCGCAGCACCTCACCGTCAAGCTGAAGGAGGGTCAGACCTTCACCGACGGTGAAGAGGTCACGGCCGACAACTTCATCAAGGCGTGGAACGAGGGCGCGAAGCTCTCCAACGGCCACCTCTCGAGCTACTTCTTCGAGGACATCGAGGGCTTCAGCTACGAGACCGACTCCGAACTCACGGGTCTGGAGCAGGTCGACGACTACACGTTCACGATCGCGCTCAACAAGCCGGCCTCCGACTTCGCCCTGCGTCTCGGATACTCGGCGTTCTACCCGCTCCCCGACGTCGCGTTCGACGACATGGAGGCCTTCGGTCAGAACCCGATCGGCAACGGCCCGTACATGATCGACGGCGAGGACGCCTGGCAGCACGACGTCCAGATCGACCTCGTCCGCAACGACGACTACGACGGCGGACGCAAGGCGCAGAACGGTGGTCTGACCATCAAGTTCTACGCCACCCAGGAGGCCGCGTACGCCGACCTGCTGTCGAACGAGGTCGACGTCATCGACGCGATCCCCACCAACTCGCTGCAGGTGTTCGCCGACGAGCTCGGCGACCGCGCCGTGAACCAGCCTTCCGCTGTGTTCCAGTCGTTCACCATCGGCCAGTTCCTCCCGCACTTCTCGGGCGAAGAGGGCAAGCTGCGTCGTCAGGCGATCTCGATGGCGATCAACCGCGAGGAGATCACCGACACGATCTTCTCCGGCACCCGCACCCCGGCCGCCGACTTCACCTCGCCGGTCATCGCCGGCTGGTCGGACTCGGTCCCCGGCAGCGAGGTCCTCGACTACGACCCCGAGAAGGCGAAGGAGCTGTGGGCCGAGGCCGACGCCATCGCCCCGTGGGAGGGTGACTTCAAGATCGCCTACAACGCCGACGGCGGGCACGACGCCTGGGTCGACGCGGTGAGCAACAGCATCAAGAACACGCTCGGCATCGAGGCGTCCGGCGACCCGTACCCGACCTTCCAGGACCTCCGCACGAAGGTCAACGACCGCACCATCACCACCGCGGCTCGTTCGGGCTGGCAGGCCGACTACCCGGGTCTGTACAACTTCCTCGGACCGCTCTACGCCACGGGCGCCGGTTCCAACGACGGTGACTACTCGAACCCCGAGTTCGACGAGCTCATCAAGGCCGGCATCAGCAACCCCGACGCCGACGCGCAGATCGAGGACTTCAGCAAGGCGCAGGAGGTCCTGTTCGAGGACCTTCCCGCCATCCCGCTGTGGTACTCGAACGTGACCGGTGGCTTCAGCGAGAACGTCGACAACGTCACGTTCGGCTGGAACTCGGTTCCGCTGTACTACGAGATCACGAAGGCCGGCGAGTAAGAGCCGACGGCACTTCACCCGTGAGGCGGTGACGATTCGTCGTCACCGCCTCACGGGCTGTGTTCTGCACGCTCTACTTCCCGCCCAAGAAGGGACAGCGGATGCTCGGTTACATCCTGAGACGTCTCCTGCAGGTGATCCCGGTCTTCTTCGGGGCCACCCTGCTCATCTACTTCCTCGTGTTCGCCATGCCCGGCGACCCGATCCTCGCCCTGTTCGGCGACAAGACGCCGAACCCGGCCGTCCTCGAGCAGCTGCGCGAGCAGTACCACCTGAACGATCCGTTCCTGGTGCAGTACTGGTACTACATCACCGGCGTGTTCCAAGGCGACCTCGGCAACACGTTCTCCGGCCGCCCGGTCTCGGCCGTGCTGGGGGCGACGCTCCCCGTCACCGGCCGTCTCGCGGTCATGGCGATCGGCATCGAGTTCGTGCTCGCGATCATCATCGGCACGATCTCCGCCCTCCGCAAGGGCAAGCTCTTCGACAACGTCTCGCTCATGGTCGCGCTCGTCGCGATCGCGATCCCGATCTTCGTCGTCGCGTTCCTGGCGCAGTACTTCCTGGCCATCCAGCTCGGCTGGTTCAAGCCCACCGTCGGCGCCGACAACGACTGGGGCGGTCTGTGGCTGCCCGCCATCGTGCTCGGCTTCAGCCTGTACGCGGTCAGCATGCGCCTCATGCGCAGCTCCGTGATCGACACGATGAACCAGGACTGGGTGCGCACGGCGTACAGCAAGGGCCTCCCGCGTCGCCGGGTCATCCCCGTGCACGTGCTGCGCAACTCGCTGATCCCGGTGATCACCAACTCCGCGACCAACTTCGGCGTGCTGCTGGTCGGGGCGACCGTGACCGAGGGCATCTTCAACGTCCCCGGTGTCGGCAACACCCTGTTCCAGGCGATCCAGCGAGGTGAGGGCCCGACCGTCGTCTCGTTCGTGACGGTCTTCGTCATCCTGTACGTCCTGGTCAACCTGCTCATCGACCTGCTCTACGGTCTGCTCGACCCGAGGATCCGCTATGTCTGACCCCACGACCCAGAAGCACTACGTCGCCCCGGTCGAGACGGAGTCGATCGCCGTCGACGCGATCCGCATCTCCGACAAGCCCAGCAACCTGTGGCGCGACGCGTGGCGCGACCTGCGCCGCCGTCCGCTGTTCTGGTTCTCGGTGGTCCTGGCTCTCGTCTTCCTCGTGATGGCGCTGTGGCCGACGCTGTTCACGGCCACGCCGCCCAACGCGGACTGCCAGCTCGCCAACAGCAACGGCGGACCTGCCGACGGGCACCCGCTCGGGTTCACCTTCCAGGGTTGCGACATCTACGCCCGCATCGTCTGGGGCTCCCAGACGTCGCTGTCCGTCGGCCTGGTCGCCACGCTCATCTCGGCCTTCCTCGGACTCATCATGGGTGCCCTCGCGGGCTTCTACGGCGGATGGCTCGACGGGCTGCTGTCGCGCATCGGCGACATCTTCTTCGCCATCCCGTACATCCTCGCGGCCGTCGTCGTCATGACGGTGTTCCGCGACTCGCGTTCGGTCTGGACCCTCGCGCTGGCCATCGGCGGCTTCGCCTGGGCCTCCACGGCCCGTGTCGTGCGGGCCGAGGTGCTGCGGGTGCGGCAGGCCGACTTCGTGATGGCGTCGCGCGCGCTCGGGCAGTCGAAGTTCAAGACGCTGCTGAATCACGTGATCCCGAACGCCATCGCCCCGCTGCTCGTCGTGTCGACGCTGGGTCTCGCGGCGGCGATCGTCGCCGAGGCGACCCTGTCGTTCCTCGGCGTCGGACTCGGCAGCGACGTGATGTCGTGGGGCAACGACATCAGCAAGGCCCAGGCCTCGCTGCGCATCGCCCCGACGGCGCTCATCTATCCGTCGATCGCCCTGACCCTCGCGGTCCTGGCGTTCGTGACCCTGGGCGAGCTCATCCGCGACGCCCTCGACCCGAAGGCGAGGGCACGCCGATGAGCGATCGCATCACCGAACAGGCGCCTCTGCTGAGCATCCGCGACCTCACCGTCGCCTTCCGCACCCAGGAGGGACTGCGGGAGGTGCTCCACGGCATCAGCTTCGACGTGTTCCCCGGCGAGACCGTGGCGATCGTGGGCGAGTCGGGTTCCGGCAAGTCCACCACCGCCACGGCGATCGTGAACCTGCTGCCGGGTACCGGCGAGGTCACCGGCGGCTCGATCACGCTCGAGGGCCGTGAACTCACGACCCTGAGCCGTCCGGCGATCGAGGCGGTGCGCGGTCGCGACATCGGCTTCGTGCCGCAGGACCCCATGTCGAACCTGAACCCGGTGTGGAGCATCGGCTTCCAGGTGAAGGAGGCGATCCGCGCCAACGGGATCGCGCAGGGGCGTCACGCCGTCAAGGAACGCGCGATCGAGGTGCTGCAGCAGGCGGGCCTCGCCGACGCCGAGCGGCGTCTGCACCAGTTCCCGCATCAGTTCTCGGGTGGGATGCGCCAGCGCGCGCTGATCGGCATCGGCCTCGCGGCCGACCCGAAGCTGCTCATCGCGGATGAGCCGACGTCGGCGCTCGACGTCACGGTTCAGCGCGTCATCCTCGACCACATGGCCTCGTTGACGCGGGACAAGGGCACCTCGGTGCTCCTCATCACGCACGACCTCGGCCTGGCCGCCGAGCGCGCCGACAAGATCATCGTCATGAACGGCGGCAACATCGTCGAGGCGGGCCCCAGCCGGCAGATCCTGGAGAACCCGCAGCACCCGTACACGAAGCGGCTGGTCGCCGCGGCGCCCAGCGTGGCATCGCAGCGCATCCAGGCGGTCGTCGAGGACCGGGGCATCGAGACGCTCGAGGACCTCGCCGAAATCCCGCCGACCGTGCGCGTGGTCGGGCTCACCAAGGACTACAAGATCCGTCAGGGAGGCTTCCGCAGCGAGGCGTTCCGCGCGGTCGACGACGTGTCCTTCGAGATCCCCAAGGGCAAGACGCTCGCCCTGGTCGGCGAGTCCGGTTCGGGCAAGTCGACCGTGGCGAAGATGCTCCTGAAGCTCGAGGAGCCCACCAGCGGCCTCATCGAGATCGACGGGCAGGACGTCTCGAAGCTGTCCAACGCCCAGGCGTTCGGGCTGCGTCGGCGCATGCAGCCGGTCTTCCAGGACCCGTACGGATCGCTCGACCCGCTGCGCAACATCGGCAACACGATCGCCGAGCCGCTGCAGATCCACGGCGTCGGAGACCGCGCGTCGCATCGTGAGCGCGTGGAGGAGCTGCTCGACCAGGTCGCCCTGCCGCGCACCCTCGCCACCCGGTATCCGAACGAGCTCTCCGGCGGGCAGCGGCAGCGTGTCGCCATCGCCCGGGCGTTGGCGCTGAAGCCCGACATCATCGTGCTCGACGAGGCCGTCTCGGCCCTCGACGTGCTCGTGCAGGACCAGGTGCTGCAGCTCCTCGCCGAGCTGCAGTCCGAGCTCGGCCTCACCTACCTGTTCATCACGCACGACCTCGCCGTCGTCCGCGTGTCGAGCGACCTGGTGTGCGTCATGGAGCACGGCAAGGTCGTCGAGCAGGGAACGGTCGACGAGATCTTCGCGAACCCGCAGCAGGAGTACACCGAGCGCCTGCTGCACGCGATCCCCGGCGCGACGATCACGCTGGGCGGCACCGGATCGTGAGCTCCCCGGAGCGTCCCGAGGGCGCGCGCACCTATCGCGCGTCCTCGGGCCCCGTCGTCATGGTGCTGATGTCGGCTCTCGCCGTGTTCCTCCTGGGCGACACGGTGCTCCGCGGCAGCTGGACGCAGATGCTGCTCGTCGCCCCCTGGGTGCTCCTCGGCCTCTGGGTCGTGTACGAGCTGAGCTTCGTCTCGATGGTCCGGGTGGGCGACGAGGGCGCGATGGTGCAGAACATGCTGCGCCGCACCTCGTTCGGCTGGAGCCGGGTGCGCGACATCGACTTCCGGTGGCAGCTCGAGTTCGCCCTCGACGACGACTCGCGGGTGAGCGCCTACGGCGGGCCGGCGCGGTCGCGGCCCTCCCGCAGCCGGTCGAACGACGACGGGGCCGCGAAGGCTCCGACCGGGGTCGGGGAGCTGACCGAGATCCGCGACCGCTGGCAGGCGGCCACCGGTGCGGATGCGCCGATCCGCCGGGAGTGGGACGTGCGCGCCCTCGTGGTGCTCGTCGCGCTGATGCTGTGGGCGGCGGGCGCCGCACTCATCGCCGGCGTCATCTGAGCGGCGCGCCGCCGCACCGCGTCAGCCGGGAAGACCGAAGAGGTCGGGGAACGTCGCGGCCGCCCACGGGTAGCCGACGAACACGGCCGCGTCGATGAGGAAGTGCGCCACGAGGAACGGCAGCAGCCGCCCGGAACGGTGGAAGAGCCAGCCGAAGAGCAGCCCCATCGCGAGGTTGCCGATGAACGCGCCGGGGCCCTGGTAGAGGTGGTAGGTCGCTCGCAGCACTGCGGTCCCGACGATGATGGTCCACGGCGACCAGCCCAGCTGCCGCAGCCGCGCGAACAGGTAGCCCAGCACCACCGCCTCCTCCTCGATCGACGCGCGCGCCGCCGCGAGGAGCAGCACGGGGATGGTCCACCAGTGGGTGTCGAGTCCCGCCGGATCCACCGCGACGAACAGCCCGAGACCGCGGCCGACGAGGTACAGCGCCAGCCCCGGAACGCCGATCGCGAGCACGAGGAGCGCCCCGCGTGCGATGTCGCCTCCCGGCCGTGCGCCGTCGAGGCCGAGCCGCGCGAGGTGCGGTCGTCGCGTCTGCCAGAGCAGGAAGCACACCAGCAGCACCGGCACGAGCGAGAACCCGATCGAGAGCACCTGGTAGATCAGGTCGAACACCTCGCGGTCGCTGCGCGAGGGGTTGAGCGTGGCCGTCTGATCGGCGAGCGGGGTGGTGTCCGTCAGGCGGTAGGCGAGCTGCACGACGGCGTAGATCGCGGACTGACCGAGGCTCAGGGCGAGCACGATCGCGATCTCCCACCACAGGCGCGCGCGGGTCGGAGCGGGGGTCACTTTCCCGATGCTACGGCCTCCATCCAGGAACGCGCCGTGGGAGTGCGTTACGCTGGAGAGTCGGCTTCCCGGCGCATCCCCTTCCTCTTCTTAGGACATCTGCATGGCGCACGCCCTCCGCTCTGACCTCCGCAACGTCGCAATCGTCGCCCACGTCGACCACGGCAAGACCACCCTCGTCGACGCGATGCTGCGCCAGACGGGCTCCTTCGGCGAGCACTCGCACGTCGAGGAACGCGCGATGGACTCGAACGACCTCGAGCGTGAGAAGGGCATCACGATCCTCGCCAAGAACACGGCGATCACCTACAAGGGCAAGCACGCCGAGGGCAAGGAGATCACGATCAACGTGATCGACACCCCCGGTCACGCCGACTTCGGCGGCGAGGTCGAGCGCGGCCTGTCGATGGTCGACGGCGTCGTGCTGCTCGTCGACGCGAGCGAGGGCCCCCTCCCGCAGACCCGCTTCGTGCTCCGCAAGGCGCTCGAGGCCAAGCTGCCCGTCATCCTCCTGGTCAACAAGACCGACCGCCCCGACGCCCGCATCGCCGAGGTCGAGGAAGAGGCGCACGACCTGCTGCTCGGCCTCGCCTCCGACCTGGTCGACGACGTGCCCGACCTCGACGTCGATGCGCTGCTCGACGTTCCGGTCGTGTACGCGTCCGGTCGCGCCGGTGCGGCATCGAGCAACCGTCCCGCCGACGGCTCGCTGCCCGACAACGACGACCTCGAGCCCCTCTTCGCGGCGATCCTCGAGCACGTCCCCGCTCCGTCGTACGACGACGAGGCGCCGCTGCAGGCGTGGGTCACCAACCTCGACTCCAGCCCGTTCCTCGGTCGTCTCGCGCTCCTGCGCGTCTTCAACGGCACGCTGAAGAAGGGCCAGACGGTCGCCTGGGTGCGTGCAGACGGCACGACCAGCAACGCCCGCATCACCGAGCTCCTGAAGACCCGCGCCCTCGAGCGCTACCCGGCCGAGAGCGCCGGCCCCGGCGACATCGTCGCCATCGCGGGCTTCGAGGACATCACGATCGGTGAGACCATCGCCGACCCGGAGGACGTGCGCCCGCTGCCGGCGATCACCGTCGACGACCCTGCGATCTCGATGACGATCGGCACGAACACCTCGCCCCTCATGGGCAAGGTCAAGGGGCACAAGCTCACGGCGCGCATGGTCAAGGACCGGCTCGACAAGGAGCTCATCGGCAACGTCTCGCTGAAGGTCGTCGACATCGGACGCCCGGACGCCTGGGAGGTGCAGGGCCGCGGTGAGCTGGCGCTGGCCATCCTCGTCGAGAACATGCGTCGTGAGGGCTTCGAGCTCACGGTGGGCAAGCCCCAGGTGGTCACGAAGAAGATCGACGGCAAGACGTACGAGCCCTTCGAGCACCTCACGATCGACACCCCCGAGGAGCACCTCGGCGCGATCACCCAGCTCCTGGCGAACCGCAAGGGCCGCATGGAGAACATGACCAACCACGGCACCGGCTGGGTGCGCATGGAGTTCATCGTCCCGTCGCGCGGCCTCATCGGCTTCCGCAGCGAGTTCCTCACCACCACCCGCGGCACCGGCATCGCCAACGCCATCTCGCACGGCTACGAGCCGTGGGCGGGCCAGATCACGACGCGCCAGAACGGCTCGATCGTCGCCGACCGCCAGGGTGTCGTCACGCCGTTCGCGATGATCGCGCTGCAGGAGCGCATGTCGTTCTTCGTGCAGCCGACGCAGGAGGTCTACGAGGGCATGGTCATCGGCGAGAACTCGCGCGCCGACGACATGGATGTGAACATCACGAAGGAGAAGAAGCTCACCAACATGCGTGCGGCGAGCTCGGACTCCTTCGAGTCGATGACGCCCCCGCGCGTGCTGACCCTCGAGGAGAGCCTCGAGTTCGCCCGCGACGACGAATGCGTCGAGGTCACGCCCGAGATGGTCCGCATCCGCAAGGTCATCCTCGACCAGACCGTCCGCGCTCGGGAGACCTCGCGTCTCAAGCGCCAGGACGCCAACGCCTGAGCCTCTCGCTCCCGGAAGGGCCTCACCCCGCGATCAGCGGAGTGAGGCCCTTTTCTCATGGGAATCCCAGGTGCCGCATCGGCGGCGGTCAGGCCCGGTGGAGGGTTCGTCCAGACTCATCGCCCAGACTCGATGACTTGCGCCCGTCGAGCCGACTCCCGATGAGCCGCCCTGCGTGCAGGTCCGGGCGCGTCGACCACCCGAAAGTCGATCCTTGCTGAACACCCCTGATTCCCGTGCGTCCCGACGCGCCCTCGAGGCCGTCTCCGCCCACTCCGCCGTCCGCGCCCGTCGGCCCCTCCTCGTGCTGGGGACGGTCGCCGGCCTGCTGCTCGGCACCACCCTCACCGTCGGCGCCGTGTCGCCCGCCGCGCTGGCGAACGGTCC
>DAMDKH010000041.1:0-12902 GCA_032099965.1 Microbacterium sp. | reverse complement strand
GCCCGGAAGCGGGGAGAGGTCGCATGAAGGTCTGGCTGACGTTGCAGGAGGCCGCGGGTGTCGCGGGCCGCACGGAGCGCACGATCCGCAATTGGGTCGACGCGGGCGTGCTGCAGTCGCCGGTCCCTGGCCGGTTCCAGCGTGACGCGGTCCTCGCCGCCGAGCGCACGATGCGCCGCAGGGTCGGGCGGCCGCGCAAGACCAAGAACGAAGATCGGCGATGACCGAGAGCGAGAAGCGGATGGTCCGGTCAATCCTCGAGGAAGGCGACCACGCTGTCGCTGTGCACATGG
This sequence comes from Microbacterium sp., assembly GCA_032099965.1. Taxonomy (GTDB): domain Bacteria; phylum Actinomycetota; class Actinomycetes; order Actinomycetales; family Microbacteriaceae; genus Microbacterium. The sequence goes on along the minus strand of DAMDKH010000041.1, from coordinate 12,609 downwards.
GTGTACATGCGTCGCTTCAGCTTCCGACCGGCTGCCCGGGCTGCCTTCCGCCACTCCTCTTGCTCTCCGGGGTTGTCGGTCAGGTACTTAGCGCTTCCCTTCTCGCGCAGCTGCCCGGCGATCTGGTCGACGAGGTCTGCGCCGCTGAGCATGACGGCCCCGGCCTTCATCGCGCCGACGTGACTCATCCCGAGGGCTCGGCCGATGGCGGGCCAGGAGTGGCCGGCGGCGCGTGCGTCGGCGATGAGCCTGGCGCGGGCGCTGGGCATGGCGTTCATGCGTTGCTGGAAGGCGGCGAGCGCTTCGAGGGTGGGGTCGGTGTCCATAGCGAGACTGTAACTGTGGTTGCAGACCGTCGTCAATCCTGTAACAATGGTTACATGCTCGCCAACACCGCTCCCGCCCAGAACGCAGCCCACCACGCCGACCTCACCTGGATCAAGGTCGGCCGCTCCGAGTACATGCGAGGCGACGGTCTCATTATCCGCAAGTCGGCCAACGTCGCCCTCGGTTGGGAGATTTTCCTCCCCACCGGCGAGCGGCCGCAGCACCCGAACCAGTTCGGCAAGAACGGCTTCGTGAACACGCCAGCGTGGGGTCACACCCTCACGGTGGCGAAGTACAACGCCGAGAGCATCACGCTCGACGCTCCCGTGTACGTCCGGCCGCAGCGATGAGTCTCGAGCAGTGGCGGCGCGACCGCCTCGACCTCGCCGCCACGCGGGGGGAGGTGGTCGCGCTCACCGGGCTCAACTCGATCGCCACGCCGAGCCGGGCCACCACGCCGACCGGGATGCCGATCGAGGCCTGCGGCACCTGCGAGCGCCGGCATCCGGTCGCTCGTGAGCACTGCACCGAGTGCGGGCGCCCGTCTCTCTTCCTCGACAGTCTCGGACTTTGTGTGCAGCACGCCGTCGGGGCGGTCTGAGAAAACTCTTCAAACTCTTCCGAGCGGTGTGTTAAGCTGTGCTTGCACCTGAACTATGACCGAAGCCCTGCCCGATTCCGGCGGGGCTTTCGTCGTTCAGGAAGAGAGCAACTCGATCGCGAGCAGCACGACGCCTACGACGGCGGATGCCAGCAGTACCCATTGCCGACGTAGCTCGACAGTCGACGGCATCGGCGGCATTGCCGACGCGTTGAGAGCTCGCACCGTGCCCACCCATGGGTCCACGCCGTTCGATTCGAGGAGCATCATCCGGCGCTCAGTAGCCGCCTGGAACTTCGCGGAGACTGCGGGATCGCCATCCTCGACCGCAGCCACTTCCGCCTCGTACCGCGCCCAGATGCGTGCCGACACGCGAGCGGCGTGAGCTTGAGCGAAGTGGTCGCGCATGGTCCCGCCCGCGACGTAGAGCGAGGCGAGCACCGGAACGAGTGCGGCGAAGAAGGCGAGCATGAGCCGATCGTATCGGCGGCCAGCCTCCTTCAACTCGGAGTGGCGGCGGGGTCTGGACGGGCCCGGGCACGCGGTACCTAGCCCCGCACAAGCGCCCCTCTCACGAGTAAGCCGCCGCCCACGTCCCTCGCGTCAGGCGAGGATCAGCTGGTTCAGGAGCTGCCGCATCTGCTCGGCCTCCTTGTGCGAGACGCGGAACCCGATCGCCGAGCTTGAAGACGTCACGGTCACCACGGTGTTGATCATCCCGTCACGCTTCGTCGAGACACCGGTGATCGACTTCATCGGGATCATCTCGGTGCCGGCCTTGCCGTTCTTCACACCAGTCGCGAGCATCGACAGGCCAGCCGTGAGCACGCCGGCTGTCACCTTCGCACCGGAGACGCCGCGCGCCATGAGCCACTCGATGCGGTCGGAGAAGATCGCGACGTCAGCGTTCTTCCCGTTGATGTGCGACTTGAACTTCAGCAGCGCTCCATCCGCGGTGAACGCGTCGGTCGGGGGGGTGGTCGTCGCGGTGGTCGCTGCAGGCGGCGTCGGCGGCGAGGGCATCCCGGCCGGGGCGACAGCACGGTGCTGGTCCGTCCACTGCGTGCCATCCCAGTACGTCTCCCACTGGTCGCCGTTCGGGTACCAGCCTGGGGCGGTCGTGCTCATCGCGATCATTCCTTTCTGGGCGCGCTTCACCGCGCGCCGCGTGCGCCTATCCTCCGCTGAGCGTAGCGGCACACATGAGCTTCCGGCTCGCCTTCGCTGCGGCGCACATACCTCGCGCGCGGGCTGAGCGGGCCGGACACCTTCACTGCGGGAGGCCGACGATGGGCAACGCGTCGATCCGCAACGGCAAGGGCCACCGCGCGTACCGACGCAAGCGTGACGCGCTGAAGCGCCGCACACGCGTCGAGAAGCTCCCCTGCGGCTACGGCTCACCCTCGGGGTGGGGCTGCGGCGAGCACATCGACACCGACCTGCCTGCCGGGCACCGCATGTCGTTCACCGCCGACCATGACGTGGCGATCGACAACGGCGGCTCGCTGGTCGGGCAGGTGCTCGTGCCGATGCACCTGAGCTGCAACAGCCGAAAGTCGAACCACGCCGCGACCGAGATCTGGGCGGCCACGTAGACCGGGAGGTCACCATGAACACGAGTAGCCGAGTCGACGTCGTGCTCGCCGAGGGACAGCCTGCGGAGGCCAGCGTCGAGCACACCGTGACCGAGTCGGTCGAGACCGCCGACGTCACCCCCGACCCGACCCGCCGCACCATCGTGCTCGCTATGACGAAGCAGGACGGCCGCGAGGTGGCCGAGGCGTTGGGTATCGAGCCCGTCGCCATCGTCACGCCGCGCAGCCCGCATGCCTCGGTCGGCATCGTCGCCGACGGGATCATCGAAGCGCCCGGCCTCGACCGTGCTGTGGTCGAAGATCTGATGGTGAACGCCGCACCGTCGCTCGCCACCTCATCCGGGGATGCGTCATGATCCCGTGGGCCCTCATCGTCTGGGCTCTGGCAGCCTCGGTGTCGCTCATCATCCTCGGATTCGGTGCAGCGTTCGCCTGGGGACTCATCAAGGTCGCACGGCTCCTCTGAGCCCATCAACCAATCACCCCACCCGGGCCGACCCGCGGATCGTCAAAAAATCCAGGGTCGGCCCGGGGCTGCCAGCCTCCCGCGCGGTCCTGGCGGCTCTCTCCGCAGGTAAAAACGGCGCATGGGGGAATTCAGACTAGGGGGAGTGCGATGGGACGCCCCAAGGCCCCCTGTGGCACCGACGCCGCGTACCGTCGACACCTCCGCGAGGGCGTCGAAGTCGACGAAGCCTGCCGCCGCGCTCACGCCGACGCCGGCCGGAAGCCGTCGAAGCGGTCGAAGCCACGCGCACCCCGGACGCCGACATTCGTGTCGACGCCCGATGCGCCTCCCAGTGATGACGCGGAGCAGCAGGACGACATGAAGCTCATCGTCGACACGCTGCGGACCGCCTTCACGACGATCGCCGCATCAGACCCGACCCGGCTCGCTCCGATCTCCCGCGAGTTCCGCGCCGCCGTCGAGGCCGTGCGCGGGCCTGCGGATGCGCCGAAGGAGCTCAGCCTTGCCGACCAACTCGCCCAAGCCCGCGCTGCTCGGGCTGCAAGAACCACGGGTTCGGGCGCTACCGGCTAGCCGCGTCGACACCCTCCTCGACGACATTCTCGACATCTGCGACCTCGCCGCCATCCGCTGCGACCCGTGGCAGGAAGGCGCGCTCGAGGCCGTCGCATCGATCGACGAAGAGGGGCAGTGGGCCGCGACCGAATTCGGGATCCTGGTCTCTCGCCAGCAGGGCAAGGGCAACATCCTTCTACCGTACGAGCTCGCTCACCTGTTCCTCTGGCCTCGCGAGGACGGCGCGCCGAAGCTCATCGGCCACACCGCGCACGAAGGCCCCACCGCTCGCGAGGCATTCCGCCGCGCTCGCCGCATCATCCTCGCCTCGCCGATCCTGCGCGCCGAGCTCGTCGGCGGAGGGAAGCAGACCGCTCAGGGCGTGACCGGGATCTCCACCGGCAACGGCAACATGGCGATCGAGCTGAAGAACGGCAACCGCATCGTCTACTTCACCCGCACGGGTGCCGCCGGCGTTGGTGTCTCCTACGACGTGCTGATCGTCGACGAGGCACAGCACACGCCGCTGACGATCCTCGAGGCGCTCCTGCCGGCGACGGATGCCAGCCCGAACAAGCAGGTGCTCTTCACCGGCACAGTCCCGAAAGAAGACCAGGACGGCGAGTACTTCGAGGGCCTGCGCGACCGCGGCCGAAAGGGCGGCCTCGAGCGCACCGGATGGATCGAACACACACCGGTCGGTTCCGACCACCCCGACGCGATGAAGAACATCGACCTCGGCAGCGCGGACGCGTGGCGCGAGGCGAACCCGGGCCTCGGCATCCGCCTCGCGTGGAAGACGATTCAAGACGACTGGGATCGCATGGGGCAGACCAGCCCCGATGCGTTCGCCCGCCAGCGCCTGTCGATCTGGCCCGCACGCCGCGTCATCGTCGCCGAAAAGCTCTCAGCTCTCGACCTCGAAGTGTGGAAGCGGCACGAAGACGAGGACGCCGGAGTGACCGGCGACGGCGTCGTGCTGTCCCTCGCTCTCGGGCGCGGCGGCGGGTTCGGCACCATCGGGGCGGCCGTCCGCGCCGACACCGACACCATCGCCGTCGAGCACCTCCACACGGACAGCGGCACCCTCTGGATCGCCCCGATGCTCAAGAAGCTGAAGGCCGAGCACGGCAACGCGCTCGTCGTGCTCGATCCGAAGAACGCCGCGGCCGTGATCGCCGCGCTCGACCAGGCGAAGGTCAAGTACCTCGCCATGAACCTCGACGAGATCGCCGCAGCTCACACGCTGTTCATCGAGCACGTCAATGCCGGACTCGTCCCGCACCGCCCGCAGGCCGAGGTCACGAAGTCGCTCGAGTTCGCGACGACGCGCAACATCGGCCGCGCCGGGTTGACCTGGGAGCAGTCCGATCCGACGAAGCCCGTCACGATGGCGCAGGCCATCACGTGGGCACTGTGGGGCGTTCTCAAGTCCGAGGCGACACCGAAGAAGCGCACGCCGCCCGCGCCCTCCGCCCGGGTGATTCCCCGCGACGACGTCGACCGTGACGAGGTGAACCTCGCGACGTTCCAATTCTGAGAAGGAGGTCCGCCTTGGCTGAGATCGGATACCAGGCGGACCCCGGAGTCGTCACGTGGGCATCGCTGCTCGCCTGGGTAGGTGAACGGAACCCGGATCTGCAGTGGCCGCAGTCGAACAACGTGTTCGACCGGATGCGCCGCGAAGACCCGCAGGTCAAATCCGTGCTGCGCGCCGTGACCCTCCCGATCCTCCGCACAGACTGGGTGATCGACGGATCCGGATGCCGCGACGAGGTCACTGAGCATGTGGCTCGCGATCTTGGGCTCGCGGTGAAGGGCAAGCCGTTCGTCGCGCCCCGTCGCCGCAAGGAGCGGTTCTCGTTCCACGAGTTCCTCCGCCTCGCCCTGCTCGAGCTCGTCTACGGACACAGCTTCTTCGAGCAGGTGTACACGGTCGGCGACGACGGACTCGCGCACATCGCGAAGCTCGCCTGGCGCCCGCCGCGCACGATCTCCGACATCGAGGTCGCGAAGGACGGCGGACTCGTCGCGATCAAGCAGCACGGAGTCGCTGGTGGCAGCGAAGTGCGGATCCCGGTCGACCGCATCGTCGCGTTCGTCAACGAACGCGAGGGGGCGAACTGGATCGGTGAGTCGCTGCTGCGCGCCGCCTACAAGATGTTCGTGCTCAAGGACCGCGTGCTGCGCATCCAGGCACTCACCGCCGAACGCAACGGCCTCGGGCTGCCGGTCATCACGTCCGCCGCGCTTCCCGAGGGGGAGGACTTCGACAAGGCGGTCGCCTGGCTCGACGAGCAGATCGCCAACAACGAAAAGATCGCGAAGCAGGCCCGCGCAGGCGACGCCGCAGGGGTCAGTCTCCCGCATGGCGCCGAGCTGAAGTTCGTCGGAGTCACGGGGAAGCTGCCCGACACAGACCAGGCAATCCGCTACTACGACGAGCAGATCGCCCGCGCAGTGCTGGCGAACTTCCTCAACCTCGGCGGCAACAACTCCAAGGGCTCCTACGCGCTCAGCGACGTCCTCGGCGGGTTCTTCACCGACTCGCTCAACACGATCGCCGAGCACCTCGCCGATGTCGTCGACCAGCACGTCATCGAAGACCTCGTCGATGCGAACTGGGGCCCCGAGGAACCTGCACCGCGCCTGGTGCCTGCCCCGATCGGCGAACGCCAGCAGGTCACCGCCGAAGTCATCAAGGCACTCATCGAGTGCGGCGCGCTCGTCGTTGACGAGCCACTGCGGGCATACGTCCGCGACCGGTGGGGACTCCCCGTCGAGGACCTGCTCACCGCCGCACCCACTACCACCAGCGCCGAGGAGGCCGCATGAGCACCACATCGAACATCGGAGACCTGCTCGCCGGCCGCGACTGGTTCCGCCTGCAGCACGACGAGGAGACTCGCTCCGCCGTGCTGCACGTCTACGGCACGATCGGCAGCAACGAATGGTGGGACGACGTCGCGTCGCCCAGCCTCGTGCGCGAGCTCGACACACTCGACGCCGACGAGATCACCATGTACGTCAACTCGCCCGGCGGCATCGCCGACGACGGCGTGGCCATCATGAACGCGCTCGCGCGCAATAAGGCCAAGGTGACCGCGTTCGTCGACGGCCTCGCGGCGTCGGCCGCGACGATCGTCATCCTCGGCGCGGACGAGATCGTCATGGGCGCCGGGTCGCGCCTGATGATTCACGACGCATGGTCGATCGCCTGGGGCCAGGCTTCCGTGCTGCAGAAGGCGGCCGAGCGTCTCGACAAGCTGTCGCAGACTCTCGCCGGGCTGTACGCCCAGCGCGCGGGTGGCGATGCCGCGCAGTGGCGCTCCGCGATGGAAGCCGAGACCTGGTACACGGCCGAAGAGGCCGTCGAAGCCGGACTCGCCGACCGCGTCGCCGTGCTGCACACCGACGATGACGACGACGCCGAGGCTGAGACGCCCCGCAACGTCGTCCAGATCGCCGACGCCGCACGCGTCTTCGGCTGGCAGCACCCCGGCCGAGAGGCTGCATCCGCCCCCTTCATCCCGCCGCGCGCCGCAACTCGCGCGCAGCCCGAACTCCCGAGCTCGCCCGAGCCGGGTGAACCCAACCGAAAGGAAGAAGCTGTGGCTTACAGCGATCTGACGGCTGGCCTCCGCGAGCGGCTCGGCGTGACCGATGCCAACGCCTCTGACGACGAGCTGCTCGCAGCCGTCGACGAGGCGCTCGAGGAGCAGGCCACCAACACCCCGGCGGCATCCGCCGCATCCACCGGCCTGCCCGAGGGTACGGTCGCGGTCGATGCGACGGTCTGGGAGCAGACCCAGGCCAACGCCCGCCTCGGCGCGGAAGCTCGCGCCGAGCAGGACCGCACTCGCCGCGACGGCATCATCGCCGACGCGATGAGCGACGGCCGCATCACGCCCAAGTCGAAGGCTGACTGGCGTGCGCGTCTGGACAAGGACGAGACGGAGTACGCCGCCGTCCTCGCCTCGCTCCCGAAAAACACCGCCGTCGCGGTCAACGAGGTCGGCCACTCCGACACGCTGACCAGCGCGGAAGACGCCCTGTACGCCGCGGCGTACGGCAACGACGAGACGGAGGCCTGAGATGGCTGACTACCTGCCCAAGTTCAAGCCCGGCCAGGCGGTGACCTTCACCGCATCCGCCGATGTCACCGGAGGCCGCCTCGTCGCGATCACCGGGAACCGCACTGTCGGCCCCGCCGGCGCCGACTCGGCCGCCGTCGTCGGTGTCGCCAGCCGCGACGCCAAGACCGGGGAGCGCGTCACCGTGTTCACCCGCGCCGGCGGCGTCCAGCAGCTGACCGCCAACGGCGCCATCGCCGCGGGCGTCAAGGTCTCCTCGGCCGCGGCCGGGAAGATCCAGACGGTCGGCACGACCGTCAACCCCATCGGTCTCGCCCTCGAGGCGGCGACCGCCGACAACGACGTCATCGACGTCCTGTTCATCTGAGAGGAGATGACGTGTCCTACACCTACCCGGTGAAGCACCCCACGGGGACGCTCTCCGTCGAGCAGCTGCACCTTCTGCTGTCCAACCCGCGTCTGATCGCGCGCCGCGTCGCCGACATCACCAAGATGCGGTTCATCGCCGACTACCTGCTCCCGCAGCGGTTCGACGCGACCGGCGGCGGCATCTTCTACGAGACCGGCGAGCCGGTCTTCGCCAACAGCGACCCGGAGGCGATCGAGCCGCTCGGCGAGTTCCCCCTCGTGGTCCTCGAAGACGGCACCGTCGTCTCGGCGAAGACCGACAAGTGGGGCCTCGACACGATCGTCTCCGACGAGAAGATCGCACGACAGGGCCGCGGCCCCGTCGACCGCGGCATCCTGCGGGTGAGCAACACCATCATCCGCTTCGTCGACTCGGTCACGATGGCGGTCATCGCGTCGCGCGTTTCCAGCACGTTCAACTCGGAAGCCGAGTGGGACACCGCCGGAGCCGCGGTCGAGGCGATTCTCACCATCCAGGCCGAGCGCGCCGAGCTGGGCCTCGGCCTCGAGCTCGACACCGTCGTGCTGCGCCCCGCCCAGTACGCCAAGGTCATCGGCATGCTCATCAACGACAAGGCGCTCCCGCGCGAGACCGGCGCGACGGCGATCCAGGGCAACCTGCCGATCGACGCCCTCGGCCTCACCTGGGCCACCACGCCGCACTTCCAGGGCTCCAACCCGCTCCTGGTCGACCGTGACAACCTCGGCGGCATGGCCGACGAGAAGCTCGGTGGCCCCGGCTACGCCTCCGCGGGCGACTTCGGTGTCGAGACCAAGTCGATCCGCGACGACGACGCCGAGGGATACAAGATCCGCGGCCGCCGCGTCACGGTGCCCGTCGTCACCGAGCCCCTCGCCGGCGTCCAGCTCACGGGGACGGGCCTCTGATGGCCGGCCAGAACGCGCAGCAAAGCGCGGAACAGAAGGCCGCTGCCGAGAAGGCGGCTGCCGAGAAGGCGGCTGCCGAGAAGGCGGCTGCCGAGAAGTCCGCGGCTGACCAGAAGGCGGCAGCTGACGCGGCCGCTGAGGCCGAGGCCGAGCGCCTGGCCGCTGCCGAAGAGGCAGCGAACGCGCTGCAGGTCCTAGGACCGCTGGCGGTGCTGCCGCTCAAGTCGGGTGGCGAGCGGTACGTGTACCGCGGCACTCCGGTGGGCGACGAGTTCACCGAAGAGGGCGTCGAGCACGCCCAGTCGGTCGGCCTCGTCGGCAAGCCGAAGAAGTAACCAGACAGGGGGCGATGCCATGATCACGCACGACAGGATCGGCAGCGATGAGGACCTCGCACGCGAGGTCCTCATCGTCGGTCGCGACATCGCCCCCTGCATCCTCTCTTTCGCCGAAGACAGCGAAGAGGAGAAGGACGCGCTCGCCGTGCTGAAGCGCGTCTACAAGAACCTCGCCGAGCGCGGCTCTCGCCTCGTGAAGGCGCAGCGCATCGGCTCCGCATCCGTCGACTACGCCGACATCGAATCCGCGTTCGACGGGCAGCCGCGGCGAGCCCTGCGCGCACTGTGCACGACCGCCCCCGCGCCCGGCCTCGCCCGCGGCAGCTTCCCGCTCGAGCGCCCGCTCGCGAACCTCTGGCCGGAGCGATACTGATGCACTTCCCCCACGGCCACACCGTCTACCGGCTCCGCGCCGGCATCGTCCGCGACCGCACGACGAACCGCGAGGTGCGCGGCGACTGGACCAACCCCGACGTGCTCCCCATCGAGGGGGCATTCGTCGCGCAGACCTCCACCGCGTTGCTCGGCGACGCGACCCGTGAGCAGGCGGTCGAGGCGAAGTCGCTGTTCTGCGACGGCTCGTTCGACGTGCAGAAGGGCGACCGGATCCGCGACGGCGCGGACGGCGCCCCGATCTACAAAATCGACGGCATCCCGCCGGCGGCCGATACGAACCCGTTCACCGGGTGGACGCCGCCGCGCGAGATCCCGCTGACCCGCGCGGTCGGCTGACCGGAAGGCGGACGCCCATGGCTCGCAGCGGTGACACCGAGATGGAGTTCAACGAGGGCTTCTTTGAGACCGTGCTGCGTGAGCCGCGGGTCGAGCGCCTGGTCGATTCGGTAGCCGAGAAGGCGCTCGCGAAGATGCAGGCAGACGCGCCCCGGGACACCGAGGCCTACGTTCAGGGCCTCCACATCGAGCACCGCGAGTCCCGCTACCGGCGGGTGACGCGCGTCGTCGGCTCCGACGAGAAGACGCTGCTCATCGAGTCGAAGACCGGCACGATGGCGCGCGGCCTGAAGGGCGCGAAGCGATGAGGGTGATGCCGCCCGAGCTGGTCACCTGGCTCATGGGCTACGTGTCGGACGCGGCCGCCGCCGACGGGTACGACGTCGACGTCGTCGGCGCCGAACCCGAGGACCTGATGCTTCCGCTGCCGCGGCCGCTGATCGTGCTCCGCGTCGACCCCGGCTCGCGCCTGGACTGGACGACGTTCGACCGCTCGGTTGGCGCATCCGTGCTCGGCGGATCCAAGAACGCCCCGACTCCGATCGTCGACCTCGCCCTCTGGCTGGCATCGGTGCTGTTCGACGACGAGCTCCCGCTCGCGGTCGGCAGCCCGATCGCGAGAGTCGACTTCGACGGATGCAACGGGCCCTACGCGGTCACTGAAGAACTCGACGTCGCGCGGCAGTACATGACCGCGCAGTACGTCGTCGAAGGCTCCTGGTGAGCCGTCCACCCGATACGCGGATACGTCGGCAGTCGACGTGACCGTTCACCCACCCATCGGCTCCGCACACGCGGGGCCTTCTTCATGTGAAGGAGAACACCCATGACTGCCGATTCCCAGGGCAACGACCTCGAGGCCGTTGGCGTACCGATCACCGGTGTCGCCGCGTTCGCGCCGGTCGCGTCCGCGAACGTCATCGAGAAGGCCGACCTCGGAGCGAGCCCGCTCGTGCTCCCGGTCGCTGCGAAGCGCCTCGGCCTGTACAAGGTCGACGGCGGCCCCGCGCCGTCGCGCGAGACCGGCGACGCGATCGAGTTCTTCCAGAAGGGCTACACGCTCGCCGGCGAAGGCACCCGCGCCGTCGTCATCAACCTCGCCGAGCAGAACGCCCACGTGCAGCAGCTCATCGAGGGCGCCGAACCGGACGAGAACGGCGTGATCGAGGTCTCCTCGTCGCTGCCCGACAACCGGTTCATCCTCTACGTCATCACCCGCTACCGCGGCGGCAAGGAGAAGCGCCAGGTCGGCGTCGCGTCCGTGACCGCCGTCGAGCCGGACCAGCAGACCCGCGGCGAGGTCGAGGGTTCCGCGGTGACGTTCACCTGGCAGGAAGACCCCCTCTTCAACGACGCCCCGTTCTGGTCGTGGGGCCCGGCCGTGCCCGGCGCCCTGCCCGAAGCGGGCTGACAGACCGGCTGGCCGGGGTGTCGTCGGGTCGCCCCGGCCAGCCAACCACCCACCCCACCCGACACCCACCCGATAACCCGACAAGGAGAACGCCATGAGTGCGACCAAGACCACCACCGCCAAGACCGACGCGCCCGTCTACGACTTCGACAACTGGTCGGAGGAGGACGAGGAGAAGGCGATCCTCGCGGCCGTCCCCAACGTGCGCCACATCATCGTCGAGCGCCGATTCATCGGCCGCCTCTCCGACGGCTCGATCGTCGAGGTCCCGCTGACGCTCTCGCTCGACGAGGTCGACGAGCTGCAGTCCGAGGGCGCCGCGCCGGTCGACCAGTTCAAGGCGATCCTGCGCAAGGTCAGCGGCGACGACGCCGCGAACGACTTCGGTAAGCGCGATCTCGTCGAGGGCGCGATCCTCGCCGAGAAGTTCTTCCGCACCCTGCAGCGCGTCCAGCAGGCGGCCTTCCCGGAATGATCGCCGTCGCCCAGATCATCCGAGAGCACCGCGGCGTCGCCGCCCGCACCTTGCGGGCGTTCGGCGTCGGGATCTCGGACCTGGGCGACGGCCTGCTCTGGGGCGAGGCGAAGCTGCTCCTCGAGGGAGCGGCCGCCGACCCGTCGACCTTGCTCGGCGCGGAATTGGCGGGCTGGGCGTACCCGGCCTCCACGCTCGACCTGCTGACGCTGATCGCGACGATCGGTGACAGTAAGGCGTCGAAGAAGCTGATGCCGTGGGCGCTCCCGCGGCAGAACAAGCAGACCGCGGATGCCGCGGAAATCGCAGAAGCGCAGGCCGCCCTCGACGACGGCCTGGTCTTCTCGTCCTGACCCGAGGGGGTGCTGATGTCCTCCGAGGTCGGTTCCGGTCACGTCAGCATCTTCCCGGTGATGACCGGGTTCAAGGCCCGCGTGACGAAGGAGACGCAGTTGGCGGGAGCCGCCGGCGCGAAGACCTTCGAGGGTGGTTTCAAGGCCGCCGGTGCGCGCGCTGGCCGCGCGCTCGGCAAGGACATGAAGGCGGCGCTGTCGTCGTCCGGCGCGAACCTCGGCGCCGCCGAGCTGCGCAAGCTCAACGGCGAAGTCGCCGCCGCATCCAGCGCGCTGTCGCGGGCACGCCTGCGCCAGATGGATGAGGCGGGGAAGGTGCGCGTCGCCGAGGCGAAGCTGCAGGAAGCGATCGCGAAGTCCGGC
>DAMDKH010000040.1:0-13035 GCA_032099965.1 Microbacterium sp. | reverse complement strand
GTCGATGACGATCTGCGCGCACGCCCGGGCGTCGGCGAGGGCATCGTGGTGGGCGAACTCCGCGAACCCGGCCGCGGCGGCCGCCATCGGCAGGCGGTAGGAGTCGAGGCGGTAGGTCTTGCGGGCCACTTGGAGGCTGCACAGCGAGCGGTAGGGCGGGCATGCGGCGCCCGTGGCCTCGGCGGCGCGTCGCAACACGTTGAGGTCGAACCCGGCGTTGTGCGCGACCAGCACGTCGGCACCGGCGAAATCGCACAGCCGGTCGAACTGCTCGGCCCAGGTCGCCGCGTTCCGCACGTCTTCGGGGCGGATGCCGTGGATGCGCACGTTCCATTCCTGGAACTCGTCGTGGCCGGGCGGGGGCTGGATCAGCCAGCCGGTGGCGGCGACGACCTGGCCGTCGCGCACCCGCACGAGTCCGACGGCGCAGGCGGAGGCGGGACTGGAGTTCGCCGTCTCGAAGTCGATCGCGGTGAAGTCCATGGGCACCCCCTCACTCTCGCCCGCCACCCGGGGCGCGCACGGACGGCGCGCCGACATCGGCGGAGATGAGGGGCCCGGGTGGGGGCGGCACCTCGCCGTCTCGTCGCGCCCGGTAGACTCGACCTCCGTGGCTCTCACTATCGGCATCGTCGGCCTGCCCAACGTCGGCAAGTCCACCCTCTTCAACGCTCTGACCAAGAACGACGTGCTCGCAGCGAACTATCCGTTCGCGACGATCGAGCCCAACGTCGGCGTGGTGAGCCTCCCCGACCAGCGGCTCGACAAGCTCGCCGAGATCTTCGGCAGCGAGCGCATCCTCCCCGCGACGGTGTCGTTCGTCGACATCGCCGGGATCGTCCGCGGCGCGAGCGAGGGGGAGGGGCTGGGCAACCAGTTCCTCGCCAACATCCGTGAAGCCGACGCGATCGCCCAGGTAGTGCGGGGCTTCGCCGACGACGACGTCGTGCACGTCGAGGGCGCGGTGAACCCGGCATCCGACATGGAGACCATCAACGCCGAGCTCATGCTCGCCGACCTCCAGACCGTCGAGAAGGCGATCACGCGCTACGAGAAGGAGGTACGCGGCAAGAAGATCGATCCCTCGGTGCTCGAGGCCGCGAACGCCGCCAAGGATGCCCTCGAGCGCGGCGTGCTGCTCTCCACGAGCGGGCTCGACCTCGAGCCCATCCGCGAACTCGGTCTGCTGACTGTCAAGCCCGTCATCTTCGTCTTCAACGTCGACGAGGCCGTGCTGACGGACGATGCGCGCAAGGCGGAGCTCGCCGCTCTCGTCGCGCCCGCGCAGGCGATCTTCCTCGACGCCAAGATCGAGTCGGAGCTGATCGACCTCGACCCGGAGGACGCCGCCGAGCTGCTCGCCGCCACCGGTCAGGACGAGTCGGGCCTCGACCAGCTCGCCCGCATCGGCTTCGACACCCTCGGTCTGCAGACCTACCTCACGGCCGGTCCGAAGGAGGCGCGCGCCTGGACCATCCCGAAGGGTGCGAAGGCTCCCCAGGCCGCCGGCGTGATCCACACCGACTTCGAGAAGGGCTTCATCAAGGCCGAGATCGTGTCGTTCGACGACCTCGTCGCCACCGGCTCGGTGGTCGAGGCCCGCGCGAAGGGCAAGGCGCGGCTCGAAGGCAAGGACTACGTCATGCAGGACGGCGACGTCGTGGAGTTCCGCTTCAACAACTGAGCACCAGTGTGGGGGCGTACCGGCGGCTGATCGGGAAGGCCCGGGCTGCGTTCAGGAGAAGAGCTGGCGCAGGGCGTCGGGGTCGCCGGAGTCGATCACCCGCTGGATCGCGTCGATCGTGTCCTGGTCGGTGAACATGACCGCGAGTGTGCCGTTCCAGATCTCTCGGACGGTGTCGATGCCGCCCGCGTCGACCGCCGCGTCCGCCGCCGTCATGGCGTCCTGGTAGGCGATCTGCGAAATGCCGGCCTCTGCATCCTTCAGCCCCTCGTGGTCGACCCGATAGGATCCGAACGCGACAGCGCCGTGTCGGTCGAGCCCGTGAGCCGTGTTCCCGGTGTCTGGACGATCGACGAGGAGACGGCATGATCCGGCACGACCTGGCGAGTTTCGCCGTCTACGGCGGCCGGCGCACGGTGGCAGAGGTGACGGCGCTGATGGGCCTTCAGCCGAACGCATGGGGCGACGTGGGTGAGCCCACACCGGCGGGCCGCGCGGGGCGCGGGTTGAAGCCGGAGTACCTCGCGTACTCGCAGACGTATTGGTCGTTGAGCGCCGAGGCGGACGAAGAGGCCGGGCTCGCGGTGCTGGGCTGCCCGTTGTACGGCACCGCCTACATCGACGAGGCGCTCGGCCGCCGGCCCTAGGGGCCCTGGGGCCGTCAGCGCCCGGGGTCCGCTTCCTCGGGCAGCTCCTCGACGGGTGCCACGACGACGTCCTGGACCTTCCAGTCGAGGTCGGCGATGCCCTCGGAGACCTCGCTGATCCGCGCCAGCGACACCTTGCCGCGATGAGGCACGACGAACGCCTCCACATGGAACACCTGGCCCTGATCGCGCACCCGCACCGCGGCATCCGCGATCCACGTCCGGCTGCGCAGGTACGACACGATCTCGCGGGCGAGGGGGTCGGGCGACGCGCTGTCGAACGTGCGCGCGCGCTGGTCCATGAGATCGATGACCGCCGTCTTGGTGTTGGTGAAGCCGTCCCAGATGATGCCGAGGGAGATGAAGAGCGCCGCCGCTCCGTCGAGCCACCACACCCCCATGCCGACCCCGAGTACCCCGACGATGGAGGCGACCGTGGTCTGCCAGTCCGCCTTCGCCATGTCGGCATCGGCGAAAAGCAGCTTGTTGTGCAGCACCGGGGCGAGCTTGGCCTTCGCGGGACCGTAGAAGAAGATCGGCCCGACGATGACCACCGCCATGACGGCCACCATCAGCCAGCCGAGCCAGATCGTGTGCCCGAAGATCTGCACGGTGCCGATGGTCGGATGCTCGCCGGCCACGAGCCCCACGATCGACTCGCGTGCGAGGTTGAGCCCGACGGCGGCGAGGGCCACCCCCGCCACGAGATGCCCGATCCCCATCGCGCGGTGCAGACCGTACGGGTGCTTCCGCGTCGGACGACGCCGCACGAAGATGAGGGCGACGAGGAAGGCGATCTGGGGGATGAGCGACAGCATGTCCTCGATCCAGGCCGTGCGCATCGCCTGGGAGTTGCCGACGACGAGAGCGATCACGGCGATCGTCACGCTGGTGTACGCGATCGTGAACCATTCCCAGCGCACGGCCTTGCGGAGCGCCTGCGTCTGCTCCGCGGGAAGATCGGTGCGCCCGAACTGCGGGGTGCCGTTCATCCGCCCACCTCCTCGTCGAGGTATCGCTCGAGTGCGGAGAGGAAGGCGTTCTCGCCGAGCGGCACGAGCATGACCAGCTCCCGCCCGTTGGCCCCCTCGATGCCCGGATAGCCGCGCGAGACGCCCGCCTTGTCGAGCCAGGGGGTGTCGGATGTCAGGCCGCCCGCCACGAGGTCGAGATCGCCCTGCTCGAGCATCCTCACCAGTGTCTCTTCTGTGGCGACGGTCCACTCGGGTTCGGCGTCGAGCTCGTCAGCGAACCCTTCGACGAGATCGATGACGCTGCCCGTCGGCTCCTCGCCGTCGACATCGACGAGCTCTCCGTCGGGGGAGATCCCGACGCGGAGCTCACCCCCGCGCACCGCGTCGAGCGTCCCGTTCGGATCGCGGGGGATGGTCAGGCCGCAGCCGGCGAGGGCGGCCGTGACGATCAGCGTCACGGTGCCCGCGGCGATGCGGAGAGAACGTACCTTGCGCACGGATCGAGTGTGCCCCGGTGCGGTGATGTCACGAAGCATATTGACCCCCGGCGGCGATCCGGCTAGGGGTCCCCCTTTTCGCGACGCTCCCGGCCGTTGGGTACGCTGGGTGAGGCCCACCTCACCTCAAGGAGACTGCCGCACCATGGCTGATATTCAGATCTTCGAGCCCGACGGACGCGCGATCCCGTACACCGTGGAAGGCGAAGGCCCCGCGCTCATCCTCATCGCCGGACACGGTCTGAACGTCACCTACCTCGAGTTGCTCTCGCACTCGGTGTCGGAGGAGGACTTCCGGGTCGTCAGCATCGGCTCGCGGCGTCCCTCCGCCGCATCGGCGACCATGCACGACCTCGCACAGGACGTCGTCGACGTCATGACGCATCTCTCGATCTCGGACGCCTGGGTCGGCGGTCATGCCTTCGGCGGTGCCGTGGCACGGGTGGTCGCACTCGACCACCACGATCGCGTCAACGGCGTCCTCCTCCTCGGAGTCGATGAGACCGGACCGTCCGACGACGCGCTCGCCGCGATCCCGGCTCCCGCGCGCGATGCGCAGGTCGACGCGCTGCAGGCGGCCGCCTGGCAGGCACCGGCCCCGCTGGCCGAAGGGCTGCCCGTGCTGGTCGTCCAGGGCACGGATGACCCCATCGCCCCCGCGGAGAACGGCGAGCGGCTGCAGGCTGCGGCTCCCGACCGGGTGAGCGTCGTGCGGGTCGACGGCGGGGGATACCTCTTCCCGTTCACGCACATGGGCGCCACGTCGTGGGCCATCGAGGACTATCTCGACTGGGACTGATCCTCACGCAGCGCGGCGCCGCGAACGCGTCCCGACAGCAGGATGCCGCGACCCGCATGGGCCGCGGCATCCGAAAGCCCGGGTCAGGCCACCTGCGCCGAGACGGCGAACGAGACGGCACCGGAGTCGTCGACCCCGGCATCGAGCACCTTGTCGTCGAGGGCGACGGCCGCCGTCTCATCGAGGAAGAGGCGCGTTCCGGCGACCTCGACGACCTGATCCTGCGGTTCCGGATCGGACGTCACGAGCACGGCGAGGCGGGCCTCTCCGCTCGGTCCCTGGTCGTCGGTGGAGTGGATGCGCAGCCCGGCATCCGGGGCCTCGCTCTGACGCGTCACGAGGGTGGTGACGATGGCGGAGGCGTTGTCGGTGAGGGTGAGCACGGGACTCTCCTTCCGTTCGTGGCATGCCGCGGTCGCGACACGTCCGGGCCACGATTCCCGACGCGGCGGAGCCTTTCAACCCCGACGCGCCGCTTCGAAGGAACCTCTCACCTGCTCAACAGCTTTCGCAGGAACACCTGCTCCGTGCCGTCGCCGTCGGGCACGCGCTCGCTCTCCTCGTAGCCGCAGCTCGTGTAGAGACGCAGGTTCGCCTCGCTCAGGCTGCCTGTGAACAGTTCGGCCGTGGAGGCGGAGGAGCGCTGCTCGGCGGCGTCGAGGAGCTTCCGCCCGATGCCCTCGCCCTGCATGTCCGGAGCGATCGCGATCCGACCGATGAGCAGCAGATCCCCATCCTCCCGGTAGCGGATCGCGCCCACGAGGCGCCCGTCTATGCGCGCGCCGAGCCCGGCACCCATCCGCAGCTCCGCGCGCATCTCGTCGACGGTCTGCGTGAGCGGCGGCATGTCGGCGCTGCCGTAGATCTGCGCCTCCGAGACGAAGGCGGCGCGTTGGATCGTGAGGACCTCGCCGGCGTCCTCCTCGCGGAGCGGGGCGATCTCGACGCGCGGTGCGGCGTCTGAGGTATTAGAGGGGGTCATTCGTTCTCCTTCCGCTCACACGTTCGGGGGTGGGTGCCAGCGGTGTCAACCCCCTCGGAATCGGCACCCGCACCTGGCTAGCGTCAGAGGCAGGAGGACAACAACATGGCAACCAAGACCACGTCGAAGACCACCGCGGCCAAGACCGGCGCAACCAAGAGCGGCGCCAAGACGACCCGGCCCCAGAACGCGGAGAAGGGCTTCACCGCGTCGCCCGAACTCGCCGGCAATCTGCAGGCCGTTCTCGTCGACCTTCTCGAGCTCGCTCTGCAGGGCAAGCAGGCGCACTGGAACGTCGTCGGACGGAACTTCCGCGACACCCACCGTCAGCTCGACGAGATCATCGAGGAGGCGCGCACCTTCAGTGACACCATCGCGGAGCGCATGCGGGCGCTGCACGCCGTTCCGGACGGACGCAGTGACACGATCGCCGCGAGCACCACGCTGCCCGAGTTCCCGGCCGGCGAGGTGTCGACCACCGACACCATCGACCTCATCACCGAGCGCCTCGAGGCGACGGTGGGAACCCTGCGTGATGTGCACGATGCCGTGGACGAGGAGGACCCCACATCGGCGGACCTCCTGCACGCCGTCATCGAGCGTCTCGAGCAGTTCGCCTGGATGGTGAGCGCCGAGAATCGAGAGCCTGCGGGTCGCTGAAGGGAGCGCCCGCGTGGTCGCGCGTGCGGGGAGCGACGCGCGAGAGCGCGGCCGGGATCAGGCCTTCGAGGCAGATCCCGGCCGCGCCGCATCGCGGGTGACCCGCGGCAGCACCACCCAGAGAGCCACCACCAGCACGAGTGACGCGAAGAGAGCGATGATGCCCGCGGTGCGGTTCACGGTGAAGTCGACGATCAACATCGTGACGCCGGTGGTGAGGGCGCCGATGACCACCAGATCGATCTCGACGATCCGAGCCGCGATGCGCACGAGGTCGGGCTTGCGACGGTGGCCGAAGAAGGCCCGGTGCAGGCCCACCGGGGCGAGCGCCAGGATGGTCGCGATGGCCGCGAGCGCCACGAGCACCACGTACAGGTCGCGTTGCAGCTCGTCCATGTCGGTGAAGCGCGGCTGGAACGCCACGGCCAGGAGGAACCCCGTGAGGATCTGCGTCCCGGTCTGCATGACGCGGAGTTCCTGGAGCAGTTCGTCCCAGTTGCGATCGGCCCGCTCATCGGGGGTCTCGTCGCGTCCGTCGATGCGGTCGTCGGGCTCCGCATCGGCCCTGTCAGCACTCATGCGCTCAGTCTGATGCGCACGCCGAGACCTGTCCAGCCGACCCGCCCCCGCACCGAGGAGAAGACATCATGACCCTGCCGCCGATCCAGGACTGGTGGTCGCAGCTGTCGGACGAGGGGCGGCAGCAGCTCATCGAGAAGGCCCCGCATCTCGCCGACGACGTGCGCGAGCAGATCCGCGAGATCACCGGCGCCGTGGTCGGCATGAGGGAGCAGCTCTCGGTGGACGACCTCGAGTACGCCCGCGCTCAGGTGGACGAGTCGGCCTGATCCTCGCCGCCGCCCGTGGTCTCGTCCCGCAGGCGGGGCTCGGCGCGACGCTCCGGCCGCGCGCCGGCCTTGTCGGCGTAGAACGCGCGGATGCGGTCCATGTCGGCGCGGACGTCGCCCGTCGTCTCGATCGTCGGTCCCAGTCCGGTGGTCATGGTCGTGCGGTCGACGAAGCCGAGAGTGAGCGGCATCCCCGTCTCGCGGGAGATCCGGTAGAACCCCGACTTCCAGAACGGGTTGCCGCCGCGGGTGCCGTCCGGGGTGATGACCAGGCCGAACACGGCGCCGGCGTGGACCTGTCCCACGACCTCGGAGACGACGCGACCGGGGTCTTCTCGATCGACCGGCACACCCCCGAGCCGCCGCATGAGGGGTCCGCGCCAGCCGCGGAAGAGGCTCTTCTTGCCGAGCCAGTGCACGTCGATGCCGAGACGCCAGGCGATCGCCAGCATGAACACGAAGTCCCAGTTCGACGTGTGCGGGGCGCCGATCAGGATGGTGGGACGCGAGGGCACGGAGCGCTCACCGACGAGGGTCCACCGGCTGACGGCCCAGAAGGCGCGGGCGATCGATCGTTTGAGCATCTCTCCACCGTAGGGTGCCGAGGCGGTGGATCGCCTCTCGGTCAGCGCCGCGTTTCGGCCCCCGCGCCCGCGTCGGCGTCTCCAGCGAGGCGGATGAGGGCGGCCGCGATGCCGGGGGCGAGTCCGGGGACCGCATCCACGGGCACGGCCAGCGCCTGCAGCGCCCGGCTCAGGAGGTTGCGCGCCGCGGCGGCGAGCGTGATGTCGACGATCTGACGGTCGGAGAAGCCGTGGGCCCGAAGCTCGGCCGAATCGGCATCGGTCATCGTGCGCGGATGCGTCGACAGTCGCTCCGCGTAGCGGATCACGGCCTGCTCCGCGGCCGGGAACCCGCTGTCGTCCCTCGCCGCGAAAGCCGCGAGACCCGCAGCATCGAGCACCCCGGCGCTCACCGCTCTGCGGCCGTGCGCGAGCAGGCAATGCGTGGAGCCGATCGCGCGGGCGGCGCCGAGGGTCGCCGCCTCGTAGACGCGCACGCCGATCGAGGGCACGACCGCCCGGACCAGCTCCTCGAAGGCGGCGTAGGCGTCGGCGTTGACGGCCATCGCCTGGGTATGGGCGAAGACGAAGCCGTCGGCGGCGATGTCATCGGCGTACATCTCGGCTGCGTGCCTGGAGACGGACGACGCCTCCGGGGGAGTGATGATCATGGTGAGCGCTCCTTCCTCGGCGTCGGGCCCGACGGGAGAGGGCGATCGGCGTCATGACGAACGCTACGCCGCGGCGGCGCGCGGCGACAGAGTCGCGACGGCCAGGAGGCGAGAAACGAGAACGGAGCCCGCCCCTCCGGACGGGCGTACGATCGAGGGATGTCCGATCCGCAGTCGCACATCTCCGACACCGAGCACCCGGGGGAGCTTCGGCCGTTGGCCGGGGCCTTCGACCTTCTCAGCGACGACGCCGTCGGGTACTGCAGCGGCGGGGTCTGCCACCTCCCCGCACGCGACGAGGTGACGGCACCGGAAGCGCCCTGACCGGCATGTCGTCCCGACGGGGCGACCGGGGGACGACCGCCGAGCGGGGATGACCGCCGCCGGGAAACCGGGTCAGTGCCCGCCGTGGAAGGCCGCGGCGTCTTCGGTCGGCTTGCGGACGAACGGGCTGATCGCCACCGCTGCGAGCGAGATGATCGCGGCGATGAGGAACGCCATGCGCGCGCCGGGTGCGCCGGCGACCGACGTCGAGAGACCTTCGGCCTCGCCGGTGTGGAGGATGGCGGAGAACGTCACCAGGAGCACCGCGACGCCCGCGGCGCCCGCGACCTGCTGCATCGTGTTGAGCACCGCCGAGCCGTGCGAGTACAGCGGACGCGCGAGCGACCCCAGCGACGCCGAGAACAGCGGGGTGAACGACATCGCGAGTCCGACGGACATGACCGCCTGCACGAGCACGAGGATCCACCAGGCGGTGTGCTCGCCGACCGTCGAGTAGAAGAACAGGGCGGCGGAGACCAGGATCGTGCCGGGGATGAGGAGCGGACGCGTGCCGCGCGCATCGTAGATGCGACCCATGATCGGGCCGAGGAGGCCCATCATGATCGATCCGGGGAGCAGGATCAGGCCGGCGCTGAACGACTCGAGGCCGACGACGTTCTGCAGGTACTGCGGGAGAAGCGTGAGTGTGCCGAACATCGACAGCGCGAGGATCGACATGATGATCACCGAGAGGGTGAAGTTGGTCGAACGGAAGACCCGCAGGTCGAGCAGGGCGTCGTCGGCGCGCTGCAGCACGAGCTGACGCCACACGAACAGCGCGAGGGAGACGGCGCCGACCGCGAGGGCCGTGGCGCCGACGAGCGGACCGGATCCGGCGCCCTCGCCGCCGAGCTGGCTGATGCCGAAGACCACACCGCCGAACCCGAGGGCGGCGAGCGGGATCGACACGACGTCGAGAGGCATGCGGCGGGTCTCGCCGAGGTTCGTCATCCAGCGCACGCCCATGCCGAGGGCGATCAGCGCGATGGGCAGGATGATCGCGAACAGGGCGCGCCAGCTGGCGACCTCGAGCACCGCGCCCGCGAGCACCGGACCGGTGGCCGGCGCGAGCGAGATGACCATTCCCACGCGCCCCATCATCCGGCCGCGGGACTGCGGCGGCACGACGTTCATGATCGTGGTCATGAGCAGCGGCATCATGATGCCCGTGCCGACGGCCTGCACGACGCGGCCGACGAGCAGCACCGCGAAGCCCGGTGCCGCGAGCGACACGAGAGTGCCCAGCGAGAACGAGATCATGGCGGCGATGAAGACCTGGCGGGTCGTGAAGCGCTGCAGGATGAAGCCCGTGGTCGGGATGACCACCGCCATCGTCAGCATGAACGCGCTGGTCAGCCACTGCCCGAGCTCGGGCGGGATGCCGAGGTCGACGTTGAGGTGCGGGATCGCGATGCCCATCGTCGTCTCGTTGAGGATCGCGACGAACGCGGCCACGAGCAGCAGCCAGATGACGCGCATGTCGGAGCGCGCGATCGCCCCGTCGGGCGTACGGGTGGGGATCGACCCGGTGTCGACGGCAGACATACGGCCTCCAGGGGCGCGAGAGAGGAGAGGTGCGCGAGCGCGCAGGGACCACTCAGCGTAACCGCCGGGTCGGACATTCCATTCCTGATCCCCGGTATACCTCGTCGGGCTCCGGGGAGCGGGGGCGGATGCGGGCGCTCCGGCCCGGGCTGTCCGCGGTGCTGGATACGCTGACCTCATGAGCATGGGCGGTATGGGCGGACGGCATCCGGGCGGTTTCCGCGGCGTCGACGAGGAGGCGCAGCGGCGTCTCAACGCCGAGGCGCCGCGCATCCCGGGGCTGGGGAACCGGGTCGTCGCGCTGTTCCGCCCCTACAAGTGGCGCATCCTCGTCACCGGCGTGCTCGTCGTCGTGGGAGCGGGCGTCGCGGTGGTGCCGCCGCTGATCGTGCAGCGGGTCTTCGATGACGCGCTCTTCCCCACCGACGGCGGCGGTCCCGACCTGCGCCTGCTCGGAACCCTGGTGACCGCGATGATCGCGCTCTTCCTCGGATCCGCCGCGCTCGGTGTCGTGCAGACCTGGCTCACCTCGACGGTGGGCAACAGCGTGACGGGCGACCTGCGGGTGCGCCTGTTCGAGCATCTCCAGGCCATGGAGCTCGGGTTCTTCACCCGCACCAAGACCGGGGTCATCCAGTCGCGGCTGCAGAACGACGTCGGCGGGGTCTCCGGCGTGCTGACGAACACCGTCACCAGCATCCTCGGCAACGTCGTCACGGTCATCGCGTCGCTCGTGGCGATGATCCTCATCGACTGGCGTCTCACGCTCATCGCCGTCGTCCTCATGCCGTTCCTCGTCGTGGTGCAGCGCAAGGTGGGCCAGGTGCGCGCCCGCATCGCCGGCGAGACGCAGGAGTCGTTGTCGGAGCTGACGTCGATCACGCAGGAGACGCTGAGCGTGTCGGGCATGCTCCTGTCGAAGGCGTTCAACCGTCAGCGCACCGAATCGGAGCGGTATCAGGCCGAGAACCGCAACCAGGTCGTGCTGCAGGTGCGCCGCGCGATGAGCGGCCAGGGATTCTTCGCGGTGGTGCAGGTGATCATGGCGAGCGTGCCGGCCGTGATCTACCTCGTCTCGGGGTATCTGATCGCCGGCGGGAGCGGGGCGATCACGGCGGGCACCGTCGTGGCCTTCACGACGGTGCAGGCACGTCTGCTCCAGCCGCTCATGGGCCTGATGCGGGTCTCGCTCGATCTGCAGACGTCGTCGGCGCTGTTCTCCCGCATCTTCGAGTATCTCGATCTCGTCCCCGAGATCCAGGACGCCCCGGGAGCGATCACGGTCTCGGAGGCGCCGGGGCCGCGCGGGCGGGTGGAGTTCCGCGATGTCGTCTTCCGGTATCCGGATGCGTCCGACGCCGCGCGGCCCACCCTCGACGGGGTGTCGTTCGTCGCCGAGCCCGGCCGGCATGTGGCTTTCGTCGGTCCCTCGGGGGCGGGTAAGACGACGGTGCTGTACCTCGCGCCCCGCCTCTACGAGGCCCGCGGCGGCGCGGTGCTGTTCGCCGGCGCCGATGTGCGCGACCTCACCCAGGAGTCGATCATCGACGATGTGGGGATCGTCTCGCAGGAGACGTACCTGTTCCACGCGACGATCCGGGAGAACCTGCTCTACGCCAAGCCCGATGCGACCGAGGACGAACTGATCGCGGCCTGCACCGCGGCGAACATCCATCACATCATCGCGGGCTTCGAGAACGGCTACGACACGATCGTGGGGGAGCGCGGGTACCGGCTGTCGGGCGGAGAGAAGCAGCGCATCGCCATCGCTCGGGTGCTGCTCAAGGATCCGCCGGTGCTGCTGCTGGACGAGGCCACGTCCGCCCTCGACACCGTGTCGGAGCGCGTCGTGCAGGAAGCGCTCGACGAGGCGGCGAAGGGGCGCACGACGCTGTCGATCGCGCACCGGCTGTCGACCGTCATGGGTGCCGACGTCATCCACGTGCTCGAGGCCGGGCGCATCGTCGAGTCCGGCACCCATACCGAGCTGCTCGCGCGCGGGGGTCTCTACGCCGAACTGGCGGCGCAGCAGGTGGCGGCGTCGCGAGTGCTGGCCACCGAGGCGGTCGTCGAGGAGCGGGTCACCGGGGGCGTCGATGCGGCCCTGCCGACACGGCGCGCGGACCGGGCTCCCGACATGCCGACCCCGGTCGAGACCGTGGAGGTGCTGGCACCCGCCCCACCCCCGCTCGGGACGCTGCGGGGCGACGCCGGCGGAGGGACGCCGGGCTGAGGCGCGTCCGCGGCGACGTCAGTGCGACGAGAGGCCGCCGTCGACGAAGAGCGAATGCCCCGTGACGTAGGCCGACCCCGGCCCGGCGAGGAACACGGCGGCGCCCGCGAAGTCCTCGGGGAGCCCGTTGCGACCGATCATCGTGCGGGCGGCCAGAGCCGTCACGACCGTCGGATCCTCCTGCAGCCGCGCGTTCAGCGGCGTGAGCACGAAACCGGGCACGAGGGTGTTGCTCGTGACCCCCGAACCGCCCCAGGCCTCGGCCTCCGACCGCATGAGTGATTCGACCGCACCCTTCGACGCGCCGTACACACCGCTGGACGCGAAGGCCCGATGCGCCTGCTGCGAGCTGATGTGGATCAGGCGTCCGTAGCCCCGTTCGGCCATGCCCGGCGCGAACCGCCGCCCGAGCAGGAAAGGAGCGAGGGCGTTCACCGTCATGGTCGCGTCCCAGTCGTCCTCGGTGATCTCGGCCATGGGTGGGCGGATGTTGATGCCCGCGGAGTGCACAACGACGTCGGGCTCCCCGAACGGCGCGACGGCCGCCTCGGCTGCCGCGTGGATGCCGGCGCGGGTGCCGAGGTCGCCGACCACGCCGGCCACCCGCG
>DAMDKH010000039.1:0-13250 GCA_032099965.1 Microbacterium sp. | reverse complement strand
CTCTTCCTCGGCAGCACGGCGGCGAAGATGCTGCACGAGCTGCCCGTTCCCATGATCGTCGTCCCGCGCACCCGCGCCGAAGCAGGAGACCGCTGATGAGCAGCACCAACCGGGCGACGGAGCCCGAATCCGGAGTGACCACCGGCATCTCCACCAAGGGACTCAGCGCCGGAGCCGTCGGCGTGCTCGGTGCCGTCGTCATCGGCATCTCGACCATCGCCCCGGCATACACGCTCACCGCCTCGCTCGGACCCACGGTCGCCGTGGCGGGCACCCAGGTGCCGGCGATCATCCTCGTCGGCTTCATCCCGATGCTCCTGACGGCGTTCGGCTACCGGGAGCTCAACCGCGAGATGCCCGACTCCGGCACGTCGTTCACGTGGGGCGTGCGGGCGTTCGGCCCGTGGATCGGCTGGATGACCGGGTGGGGGCTCATCGCCGCGACCGTCATCGTGCTGTCGAACCTCGCCGGCATCGCGGTGGAGTTCCTGTTCCTGCTCATCGCCCAGCTCAGCGGCAACCCCGATGTCGCCGACCTCGCCTTCAACCCGTTCATCAACGTGACGGTGTGCCTGCTGTTCATGCTCGGCGCCACGCTGGTCTCGTACCGCGACATGCAGACGACGCAGAAGTTCCAGTACATCCTGGTGTCGTTCCAGCTCGCGGTGCTCGTGGTCTTCGCCGTCGTCGCGATCGTCAAGGCGGTCTCCGGCGAGGCGCCCGAGCCGACCCCCTTCTCGTGGTCGTGGTTCAACCCGTTCGAGGTGCCCACGTTCAGCGCGTTCGCCGCCGGCCTCTCGCTCTCGATCTTCATCTTCTGGGGCTGGGACGTCGTGCTCACCATGAACGAGGAGACCAAGAACCCCGCGAAGACGCCGGGCCGCGCGGCCATGCTCACGGTCGTCATCGTCGTCACCCTGTACCTGCTGCTCTCCATCGGCCTCATCATGTTCGCCGGCGTCGGCACGGGGGCGCTGGGGCTGGCGAACGAGGACATCTCGGCGAACGTGTTCTTCGCGCTCTCCGACCCCGTGCTCGGACCCCTGGCGTTCCTCGTGTCGCTGGCCGTGCTCTCCAGCTCGGCCGCCTCGCTGCAGTCGACCGCGGTGGGACCGGCGCGCACGCTGCTCGCCATGGGGCACTACGGGGCGCTCCCCGAGAAGTTCGCCCGCGTCAGCCCGCGCTTCTTCACCCCGGGGTACGCCACCATCGTGTCGGCCGTCGTCGCCTCCGTGTTCTACGCGGTCATGCGGCTGCTGAGCGAGAACGTCCTCACCGACACGATCCTGTCGCTCGGCATGATGATCTGCTTCTACTACGGACTCACGGCGTTCGCGTGCGTGTGGTACTTCCGCAAGCAGTGGTTCGACTCGGCGCGCAGCTTCTTCTTCACGTTCCTCTTCCCGCTCGTCGGCGGCGCCATCCTCGCGGTGCTGTTCGTGACCACGCTGATCGACTCGATGGACCCGGCCTACGGCAGCGGGTCGAGCATCGGCGGCGTCGGACTCGTGTTCGTGCTCGGCGTGACCGTGATCGTCGTCGGCATCGCCATCATGATCTGGCAGTCGATCCGTCGTCCCGCCTTCTTCCGCGGGCAGACGCTCGGCATGGACGCTCCGGCCAGCCGCCGTCGTCGTTGACCCTCCCTCCCACAGAAAGAGATCCCATGAGCACTCAGACGGAGCAGGCGCTCCTCGACAGCATCCCCACCGGCCTCTTCATCGGCGGCGAGTGGACGGATGCCTCCTCCGGGGCCACGTTCGACGTCACCGACCCCTCCACCGGGGCCGTCATCCGCTCGATCGCCGACGCGACGCCCGAGGACGGCATCCGCGCCCTCGACGCGGCCGTCGCCGCGCAGGCGGAGTGGGCGGCCACGGCGCCGCGGGTGCGCGGTGAGATCCTGCGCCGGGCGTTCGACCTCGTGCAGCAGCACAAGGAGGACCTCGCGTTGCTCATGACGCTCGAGATGGGCAAGCCGCTCGCCGAGGCGCGCGGCGAGGTCGTCTACGGCGGCGAGTTCCTGCGGTGGTTCAGCGAGGAGGCGGTGCGCATCAGCGGCCGCTACGGCCTCAACCCCGAGGGCACCGGCCACATGGTCGTGTCGCAGCGACCGGTCGGTCCGTCGTTCTTCATCACGCCGTGGAACTTCCCGTTCGCGATGGCCACCCGCAAGATCGCCCCGGCTCTCGCCGCGGGATGCACGGTCGTCATCAAGCCGCCGGCGCTCACCCCGCTGACCACGATCTTCTTCACCACGCTCCTCGAAGAGGCCGGTCTGCCGAAGGGCGTCGTCAACGTCGTGCAGACGACGAAGTCCAGCGCGCTGTCCGCGCCGGTCATCGCCGACCCGCGCCTGCGCAAGCTCTCCTTCACCGGATCGACGGAGGTGGGCCGCAAGCTCATCGCCCAGGCCGCCGACGGCGTGCTGCGCGTGTCGATGGAGCTCGGCGGCAACGCGCCGTTCGTGGTGTTCGACGACGCCGATCTCGACAAGGCCGTGGAGGGCGCGCTGCTGGCGAAGTTCCGCAACATCGGTCAGGCGTGCACGGCCGCGAACCGCTTCATCGTGCACGAGGACGTCGCCGACGAGTTCGCCCGGCGCGTGACCGAGCGCGTGCAGGCGATGAAGGTCGGCCGCGGCACCGAGGACGGCGTGGCCATCGGACCGCTCATCGACGAGAACGCCGTCGCCAAGGCCGAGGAGCTCGTCGGCGACGCGGTCGAGCGCGGGGCGAAGCTGCTCGCCGGCGGCAAGGCCCTCGAGGGCGCCGGCACCTACTACGAGCCGACGGTGCTCACCGACGTCGTGCCCGGTAGCGCCATCCTGCGCGAGGAGATCTTCGGCCCGGTGCTGGCGATCTCGACCTTCTCGACCGAGGACGACGCCGTGCGCCTCGCGAACGACACCGAGTACGGGCTGGTCTCGTACGTCTTCACCGAGAACCTCCAGCGCGGGCAGCGGATGATCGACGCGCTCGAGACCGGCATGATGGGACTCAACGTGGGTGTCGTCTCCAATGCCGCGGCCCCGTTCGGCGGAGTGAAGCAGTCGGGTGTCGGCCGCGAGGGCGGTGCCGAGGGCATCCACGAGTACCTGTCCACCAAGTACACGCTCATCCCGGTCTCCTGACCGGCGCGACGAGAGGACGAACAATGACCGACTACGCCGTCATCAACCCCGCCACCGGAGAGACGCTCGCGTCGTTCGACACGTTCACGGATGCGCAGATCGAGCAGGCCGTCGCCGCCGCCGACTCCGCGCACCGCGAGTGGTCGCGCGGGTCGACCGTCGCCGACCGGGCCCAGCTGCTGCGTCGTGCCGCAGAACTGCACCGGGAGCGCCGTGAGGAGCTCGCCGACGTGTTCGTGCGCGAGATGGGCAAGCCCCGCGAGGCCGCGCTCGGCGAGGTCGACTTCGCCGCCGACATCGTGGAGTACTACGCCGATCAGGCCGAGGACATCATGGCCGACCAGCCGATCGCCATCCTCGGCGAGGGATCGGCGGTCATCCGTCGCTCGTCGCTGGGGCCGCTCGTGGGCATCATGCCGTGGAACTTCCCGGCGTACCAGATCGCCCGGTTCGCCGCGCCGAACCTCATCGTCGGGAACACGATCCTGCTGAAGCCGGCGCCGCAGTGCCCCGAGTCGTCGACGGCGATCGAGGCCATCTACCACGACGCCGGATTCCCGCAGGGCGCCTACCAGAACGTCCTCGCGACGAACGAGCAGATCGCCGCGATGATCGCCGATCCGCGCGTGCAGGGCGTCTCGCTGACCGGCTCCGAGCGGGCCGGCGCGGCGGTGGCCGAGGTCGCCGGGCGCAACCTGAAGAAGGTGGCGCTGGAGCTCGGCGGGTCCGACCCGTTCATCGTGCTGTCCACGGACGACCTCGACGCGACCGTGCAGGCCGGCGTCGACGCGCGTCTCGACAACAACGGCCAGGCGTGCAACGGCGCCAAGCGCTTCATCATCGTCGACGAGCTGTACGACGCCTTCGTCGAGAAGTTCACCGCGGCGATGGCGGCGGTCGAGGCCACCGATCCGACTCTCGACGACACCGTGCTCGGCCCGGTCTCGTCGGCGGCCGCGGCCGAGAACCTGCAGAAGCAGATCGACACGGCCGTCGAGCAGGGGGCCACGCTGCTGACGGGCGGCACCCGCGACGGCGCGTTCTTCGCGCCGACCGTGCTCGCCGACGTCACGCCCGAGATGGACGTGTACCGCGAGGAGCTGTTCGGCCCCGCCGCGGTCGTCTACCGCGTCGCCGACGAGGATGCCGCGGTCGAGCTCGCCAACGACACCACGTTCGGTCTCGGCTCCTACGTCTTCACGACGGATGCCGAGCAGGCCGAGCGCGTCGCCGACAAGATCGAGGCGGGCATGGTCTACGTGAACCTCGTGCTCGCCGACAGCCCCGAGCTGCCCTTCGGCGGCGTGAAGCGCAGCGGCACCGCCCGCGAGCTGGGGCACCTCGCCGCCGACGAGTTCGTCAACAAGAAGCTCATCCGCATCGGCTGACCGCCTTCCCCCTCGCCCGCGTGAGGGGTCACGAAACGCCGCCTCACACCCCCGTGGGGCGGCGTTTTGCGACCCCTCACGCGGCGATGTCAAGGGTGAGGGCCGGGCGGGCCGCGGGTCGTGCCGCGGGCGTAGGGTCGAGGCATGGCCACCGTCGCTGAGAACATCGTCCGGACACTTCGCACCAACGGCATCGAGCGGGTCTACGGCATCCCCGGTGATTCGCTCAACGGATTCACCGACGCCCTGCGCAAGGACGGCTCCATCCGCTGGGTGCACGTGCGCCACGAGGAGTCCGCCGCCTTCGCCGCCGCCGCGGATGCCGCGACCACGGGGGAGCTGGCCGTCGTGGCGGGCTCCTGCGGCCCCGGCAACCTCCACCTCATCAACGGGCTCTACGACGCGCAGCGATCGCGGGTGCCCGTGCTGGCGATCGCCGCGCACATCCCCACCAACGAGATCGGCACCGGATACTTCCAGGAGACGCACCCGCAGGAGCTGTTCCGCGAGTGCAGCGTCTACGTCGAGTACGTCGCCGACCCGAAGCAGATGCCCCGGTTGATGGAGATCGCGATGCGCGCCGCGATCGAGCAGCGCGGGGTCGCGGTGCTCGTCATCCCGGGTGACGTCGCCCTCGCCGAGATCGCCGACGACCGCTCCGTCGTGATCGAGCGCACGCACCCGGTGGTGGTGCCGCGGGGCGACGAGCTCGAGAAGGCGGCGACGCTGCTCAACGCGGCCGGGAAGATCACGATCCTCGCCGGCGCCGGGGTGGAGGGTGCCCACGACGAGGTGATCGCCCTCGCCGATCGGCTGGGCGCCCCCATCGTGCACGCGCTGCGCGGCAAGGAGTTCATCGAGCACGACAACCCGTTCGACGTCGGCATGACCGGTCTCCTGGGGTTCGCCTCGGGGTACCGCGCGATGGAGGCCGCCGATGCGGTGCTCGTGCTCGGCAGCGACTTCCCGTACGAGCAGTTCTACCCCGAGAAGGCGACGACCATCCAGGTCGACATCCGCGGCTCGCAGCTGGGAAAGCGGCATCCGCTCGACCTCGGGCTCGTGGGCGATGTGCGGGCGACGGTCGAGGCGCTGCTGCCCCGCCTGGCCCGCAAGGACGACCGCGCCCACCTCGACGACGCCCTCGCGCACTACCGCAAGACGCGCGCGAAGCTCGACGACCTCGCCGTGCCCACCAAGCGGGGTCGGCCCATCCACCCGCAGTACCTCGCGAAGCTGCTCGACGACCACGCCGCCGACGATGCGATCTTCACCGCCGACGTCGGCTCGCCCACCGTCTGGGCCGCCCGGTACCTCACGATGACGGCCGAGCGGCGTCTGATCGGATCGTTCACCCACGGGTCCATGGCCAACGCCCTCATGCACGGCATCGGGGCCCAGGTCGCGCACCCCGACCGCCAGGTCGTGGCGCTCGCCGGAGACGGCGGGCTGTCGATGATGCTCGGCGAGCTGCTGACGCTCACCCAGAACGGGCTGCCGGTGAAGACGATCGTGGTCAACAACGCCTCGCTCAACTTCGTCGAGCTGGAGATGAAGGCCGCGGGCTTCGTCACCTACGGCACCGGGCTGACGAACCCCAGCTTCGCCGCGATCGCCGAGGCCATGGGCATCTACGCGCGTCGGGTCGAGAACAGCGAGGACCTGCCGGATGCCGTGCGCGACGTGCTGGCGCATGACGGCCCCGCCCTGCTCGACGTGATCACGGAGCGGCAGGAGCTGTCGATGCCGCCGGCGATCGAGGCGGCGCAGGTGAAGGGCTTCACCCTCTACGCGATCCGCACCGTGCTGTCGGGGCGCGGCGACGAGCTGCTCGACCTCGCCCGCGCCAACTGGCGTCAGCTCTTCTGACGCGCCCGGCGTCCTCCCTCGGTTCGGCGCCGGCCGACGGATGCCGTACACTGGGGGAGCAGTTTGTTCTCTGCATTCTTTCGCCGTGCCTCGGGTCTCCGGGGGTCACCGCGGTGGCAGGATGGAGGGAACACCCCGAGACCCCGGTCTCTAGGGCGGTAGCTCAATTGGCAGAGCAGCGGTCTCCAAAACCGCAGGTTGCAGGTTCGATTCCTGTCCGCCCTGCGCGTCAGCGCACGCTGGCACACGAAAGGTACATTCAGGATGAGTCAGGACGAACCGCGCGGCGAGGTCATCGCGGCTGGCGCCGCCCGCGAGAAGAAGGGCAACCCCTTCTCCCGGTTCTTCGGAAGCATCGCCCTGTTCATCCGTCAGGTCATCGCCGAACTGCGCAAGGTCGTCACCCCGACCCGCAAAGAGCTGTTCAAGTTCACCGCGGTGGTGCTCGTCTTCGTCCTGATCGTCATGGGCATCGTCTACGGCCTGGATTGGGTCTTCGGCATCATGACGCACTACGTGTTCGGTATCCCGAGCTGATGACGTCCCCGCGGCCGCGCGCCGCAGTGATTGGAAAGAACTAGTGTCCGAACGATACTCCGACGACGCCGACTGGGCCCCCGCCGCAGAGCAGTCCAGCGAAGAGGACGAAGCCCAGGAGGGCAACACCCTCGCCGCTGAGGAGCGCGCATCCACCTCCGCCGAGCACGTCGCCCTGCACGTCGAGGACGTCGACGGCGAAGACACCGACGACACCGACGACGAGATCGAAATCGAAGACCCGGAGGCGGACGCCATCGTGAACGACGCTCTCAACCTCGACGAGGCAGCCGAGTCCGAGGCCGCCGCCGAGGTGCTCACCGACGCCGCGGCCGAAGAGGCCGCCGACATCGAGGCCGCTGCGGCCGACGACGTCGCCCCGTACGACGGCCCCGACATCAACGGCGAAGACGACCGCCCCGCGGCCGACGCCGATGACGAGGATGCCGCCGACGAGGATGCCGACGCCGCCGAGGAAGACCCCTACGAGGCGTTCCGCCTCGACCTGCGCATGCTCCCCGGCAAGTGGTACGTCATCCACTCGTACGCGGGCTTCGAGCGCAAGGTGAAGGCCAACATCGAGCAGCGCAAGTCGACGCTCGAGGTCGAAGACGAGATCTACCAGGTCGAGGTCCCCATGGAGGACGTCGTCGAGATCAAGAACGGCCAGCGCAAGATGGTCACCCGCGTGCGCATCCCCGGCTACGTGCTGGTGCGCATGGAGCTCACGGAGGACACCTGGTCGGTCGTCCGCCACACCCCGGGTGTCACCGGCTTCGTGGGCAACGCCCACAACCCCACGCCGCTCCGCTTCGAAGAGGCCTTCAACATGCTGAAGTCGCTCGTCGAGGTCAAGGACGTCCCGACCGCCAAGAACATCGCGTCGAAGGGCGGCGTCGCCGTCGCCCGCCCGCTGCCGGCCGAGGTCGACTTCGAGGTCGGCGAGACCATCACGATCAAGGAGGGCTCGTTCGCGGGTCTGCCCGGTTCGATCAGCGAGATCAAGCCGGAGAGCGGCAAGCTCACCGTGCTCGTGTCGCTCTTCGAGCGCGAGACTCCGGTCGAGCTGTCGTTCGATCAGGTCACCAAGATGATCTGACCGAGACCTCTCTCGCACAGAACGCCCCGCCGGTCCGTCCGGCGGGGCGTTCTGCATGTGACGCCGTGCGGTGCGGGTGCCCGTCCGGATCGGGTAGACTCATATGGTTTGTGCGCCGTTTCGTCGTGCGCGCGAGCCACCACGGTCCGGAAAGGCCGGGTCTGTGGGAGAAGCGGATGCTGCGGCATCCGATTCGATGAAAGGAAAGAGAATGGCACCGAAGAAGAAGGTGACCGGCCTGATCAAGCTTCAGATCAACGCCGGTGCCGCCAACCCGGCGCCGCCGATCGGCCCCGCGCTCGGTCAGCATGGCGTCAACATCATGGAGTTCTGCAAGGCGTACAACGCCGCGACCGAGTCGCAGCGCGGCAACGTCATCCCCGTCGAGATCACCGTCTACGAGGACCGCAGCTTCACCTTCGTCCTGAAGACCCCGCCCGCGGCGGAGCTCATCAAGAAGGCCGCCGGCGTGCAGAAGGCCTCGGCCACCCCGCACACCGTCAAGGTCGGCAAGATCACGAAGGACCAGGTCCGTCAGATCGCCGAGACCAAGCAGGCCGACCTGAACGCGAACGACATCGAGGCCGCCTCGAAGATCATCGCCGGCACCGCCCGTTCCATGGGC
This sequence comes from Microbacterium sp., assembly GCA_032099965.1. Classification (GTDB taxonomy): domain Bacteria; phylum Actinomycetota; class Actinomycetes; order Actinomycetales; family Microbacteriaceae; genus Microbacterium. The sequence goes on along the minus strand of DAMDKH010000039.1, from coordinate 4,599 downwards.
ATCACGGTCGAGGGCTGAGGAGAATAATCATGGCTACGAAGTCCAAGGCATACCAGGCTGCCGCCGCGAAGATCGAGGCAGACCGTTTCTACACGCCCGCCGAGGCCGTCGCTCTGGCGAAGGAGACCGGCTCCGCGAAGTTCGACTCCACCGTCGAGGTCGCGCTCAAGCTCTCGGTCGACCCCCGCAAGGCCGACCAGATGGTGCGCGGCACCGTCATCCTGCCCCACGGCACCGGTAAGACCGCCCGCGTCATCGTGTTCGCCACGGGTGCCGCAGCCGAGGCTGCGATCGCCGCGGGTGCCGATGAGGTCGGCGGCGCCGAGCTCATCGAGAAGGTCGCCGGCGGATGGACCGCGTTCGACGCGGCCGTCGCCACGCCCGAGCTCATGGGCCAGGTCGGTCGTCTCGGAAAGGTGCTCGGCCCGCGCGGCCTCATGCCCAACCCGAAGACCGGCACGGTGACCCCGAACACGGCCAAGGCCGTCGAGGACATCAAGGGCGGAAAGATCGAGTTCCGCGTCGACAAGCACGCCAACGTGCACTTCGTCGTGGGCAAGGCGTCGTTCTCCACCGAGCAGCTGAACGAGAACATCTCGGCCGCGCTCGAGGAGATCGTCCGCCTCAAGCCGTCCAGCTCGAAGGGCCGTTACATCCAGAAGGGTGCGGTGTCGACCACGTTCGGCCCCGGCATCCCGCTCGACGTCAACGCCATCTGAGCCTGACTCCCTGAAACGCCCCCGGCCTGCGCCGGGGGCGTTTCTGCGTCCCGGCCCGCGACGGGAGCGAACCGGACCCCCGGCGGGGTCACGGAAGAACACGGATGCCCGGGCGGGGGAGCGGGGCGCGTACTGTGAGGGAGTCCCTGTGCGCGTCGCGTAAAATCGCCCCTGCGCCCGATACCCCAGGAGGGTCCCATGTCCCGTCGTTTGATCGCCATCACCGCACTCGTGCTCGGAGCCGCCGCGCTCACCGCGTGCAGCGGCAGCACCGCCCCCGCGAGCAGCTCAGACGCGGGCGAGGGCGCGGAGGGTTCGTCCTTCGGTCTCGTGAAGGACGGCACGCTCACGGTCGCGACCGAGGGCACCTACCGACCCTTCAGCTTCCACGGCGACGGCGGTTCCGGCGAGCTCACCGGTTACGACGTCGAGATCATCGAAGCGGTCGCCGAGAAGCTCGACCTCGAGGTCGACTTCCAGGAGACGCAGTGGGATGCGATCTTCGCCGGGCTCGACGCCGGCCGCTTCGACGTGATCGCCAACCAGGTCACGATCAACGACGAGCGGGAGGCGAAGTACCTCTTCAGCGAGCCGTACACGGTGTCGCCCGGAGTGATCGTGGTCGCGGAGGACGACGATTCGATCTCCTCCTTCGATGACCTCGAGGGCAAGACGACCGCCCAGTCGCTCACCAGCAACTGGTACGAGCTCGCCACCGAGTCGGGTGCCAAGGTCGAGGGCGTCGAGGGATGGGCCCAGGCGGTCGAGCTGCTGCGTCAGGGCCGGGTCGACGCCACGGTCAACGACAAGCTCACCTTCCTCGACTACGAGACGACCAACAGCCCGTCGGGGCTGAAGATCGCCGCCGAGACCGACGAGGCGGGCGAGCAGGCCTTCGTCTTCGCGAAGGACAAGAAGGCGCTCGTCGAGGCGATCGACGGGGCTCTCGACGAGCTGCGCGCCGACGGCACCATCGCCGAGATCAGCGAGAAGTACTTCGGCGAAGACGTCTCCCAGTAGTCGATGCAGAATCCCTGGCAGCTGTTCCTCGACTCGCTCGGGCCCATCGCCCTGGCGGGTCTGACGGCGACGGTGCCGCTCGCGCTGGCGTCGTTCGTGCTGGGGCTCCTGCTCGCCGTCGGGGTCGCGCTGATGCGCATCTCGGTGAACCCGGTGGTCTCGGGCATCGCCCGCTTCTACATCTCGGTGATCCGGGGCACGCCGATGCTCGTGCAGCTGTTCGTGATCTTCTACGGGCTGCCGTCGATCGGCGTCACGCTCGATCCCTGGCCGAGTGCGATCATCGCCCTCTCCCTCAACGTCGGCGGCTACGGGGCCGAGGTCGTGCGAGCGGCGATCCTCTCGGTCCCCCGCGGGCAGTGGGAGGCGGCGTACACGGTCGGCATGAACCGCACGCGCACCCTGACCCGCATCATCCTCCCGCAAGCGGCGCGGGTGTCGGTGCCTCCGCTGTCGAACACGTTCATCGCCCTGGTGAAGGACACCTCGCTGGCGTCGCTCATCCTCGTCACCGAGCTGTTCAAGGTCGCGCAGCAGATCGCCTCGACCACGCTGGAGTTCATGGTGCTGTACCTCGCCGCAGCGCTGGTGTACTGGGTGCTCTGCCTGGTCCTGTCGTTCGGGCAGAGCGCGCTCGAGAGGAGGCTGGACAGCCGTGTCGCACACTGATCCCTCCGCCGAACCGCTGCTGACCGCCCGCGGCCTGCACAAGAGCTTCGGCGACAACGAGGTGCTGCGCGGGTTCGACCTGACGCTGCACCGCGGCGAGGTGGTCGTGCTCATCGGGCCCAGCGGTTCGGGCAAGACCACCGTGCTGCGGGCGCTGAACGGCCTCGAGACGCCGGATGCGGGCACGATCGACGTCGCCGGCGGGCCGCAGATCGACTTCGCCGCGACGGGAGAGAAGGCCCGGCGCCGACAGGAGAGGCGGCTCGCGCTGCGCGACCGCTCGGCGATGGTGTTCCAGCACCACAACCTCTTCCCGCACTTCACCGTGCTGCAGAACGTCATCGAGGGGCCCTGGCGGGTGCAGGGCCGTCCGAAGGCCGAGGCGGTCGCCGAGGCGCTGGCCCTGCTCGACCGCGTGGGGCTGGCCGACAAGGCGCACGCCCGCCCTCACCAGCTCTCCGGCGGTCAGCAGCAGCGGGTCGGCATCGTGCGCGCGCTGGCCCTCAAGCCCGATCTGCTGCTGTTCGACGAGCCGACCAGCGCCCTCGACCCCGAACTCGTGGGGGAGGTGCTGCTCGTCATCAAGGAGCTCGCCGACGAGGGATGGACGATGGCGGTCGTCACCCACGAGCTGAGCTTCGCGCGGGAGGCGGCCGACCACGTGCTCTTCATGGACGGCGGCGTCGTGGTCGAGCAGGGGCCTCCGGCGGAGCTGTTCAGCGCTCCCCGGCACGAGCGGACGCAGCGGTTCCTCACCCGCATCCTTCGGCCGCTCGACGGCGACGCGTAGACGAGGATGCTCAGCCCAGCACGGGCACGACGAGGCTGACGGCGAGGGCGATCATGACCACGGCGATGACCGCGTCGAGGATCCGCCACGAGCGCGGCGTGCGCAGCCAGCGCCCCAGGTAGCGCGCGCCGAAGCCGAGCGCGGTGAACCACAGGATGCTCGCGAGCACCGCCCCGGCGGCGAACAGCCACCGCTGGTCGCCGTGGGTCGCGGCGATGGATCCGAGCATGAGCACTGTGTCGAGGTAGACGTGGGGGTTCAGCCAGGTGAGGGCGAGCACCGTGAGGAGCACGGGGGCCAGGGCGGTCTTCGTGCGCGTCGTCGTCGCGGGTGACGTGCGCAGCGGTGCCGCGGAGGCGTCGTCGGCGATCTCGAGGGCCCCGGTGTCGCCGCGCCAGGCCCGGCGTGCCGCGAGCAGACCGTAGCCGAGGAGGAACAGCGCCCCCGCGACGCGGGCGACGGGCACGAGCCACGGCGCGGCGGCGATGAGGAAGCCCAGCCCCGCGACGCCGGCGACGATGAGCAGAGCATCCGATGCGGCGCACACGACGACGACGGCGAGAACGTGCTCGCGGCGGATCCCCTGGCGCAGCACGAAGACGTTCTGCGCGCCGATGGCGACGATCAGCGAGAGACCGAGGCCGAGTCCGGAGAGGAGGGTGAGCATGGCTCCAGCGTAGAAAGACCGAACCTGAAGCTCCAGCGAGGATTCCTTCCGGCACGTTAGCATCGCTGATGTGAGGATCGATCCGGAGCTCGCCACCACGCTCGCCGCCGTCGCCGACGAGGGCACTCTCGATGCCGCCTCCCGCCGGTTGCGGATCACCCCGTCGGCGGTGAGTCAGCGGATCAAGGCGCTGGAGCAGCAGCTGGGGCGCATCGTGCTCGTCCGTTCCAAGCCCGCACGGCTGACCGCGGCCGGCGAGGCCGTGGTGCGGCTGGCGCGCCAGATCGACCTGCTCGAACAGGATGCCCTCGCCGGTCTCGGCATCGACGACCCGCAGTCCAGCGTGCGTCCGAGCATCCCGCTCGCCGTCAACGCCGATTCGATGGCGACGTGGTTCCTGGCCCCGCTCGCACGGATCTCGGCGCGCCTCGACATCGACGTCGACCTGCACCGCGACGACCAGAACTTCACCGCCCGCCTCCTCGAATCGGGCGACGTCATGGCCGCGGTCACGAGTGAGAGCACCCCGGTGTCCGGATGCTCGGTGGCGCCGTTGGGGGTGCTGGAGTACCGGGCGATGGCCGCGCCGGCATTCGTGCAGCGGTGGTTCCCCGACGGGCCGACGCCCGCGGCCCTGGTCCGCGCCCCGTTCGTCGACTTCGATCGCCGCGACACCCTGCAGCACGAGTGGCTGCGTGCGCGCGGCGTGACGCCGCTGGGCGTGCCGCGCCACT
>DAMDKH010000038.1:0-13510 GCA_032099965.1 Microbacterium sp. | reverse complement strand
GGGGCGATCGGCGGGGTGCACGGCGACGATCCGCGCCCCCTCGACGACGACGTCCCCCGCGTACCCGGCGCCCCCGGTGCCGTCGACGACGGTCGCTCCGCGGTAGACGCGCACCCGACCTTCGGCCGCCCGTTCGGGGCTCAGCACGAGGGGCGTCCCGGGGTCGGCGGCGACGGCATCCGGAATTTGTTGAGGCATCTAACAAGGCTACTAGTCTGGTCCCATGACCGCGAAGACCCGCATCTCCACCGACGCCGCCCCCGCTCCCGCCCACACCTTCTCGCAGGGGGTCCGCAAGGGCCCGTTCGTGCAGGTGTCCGGCCAGGGCCCCGTCGACCCCGTCACCAACGAGTACCTCTTCCCGGGCGACGTCGCCGCGCAGACCACCCGCACGCTCGAGAACGTCAAGGCCATCGTTGAGGCCTCCGGCGCCACCTTCGACGACGTGGTGATGCTGCGCGTCTACCTCACGAAGCGCGAGGACTTCCCGATCATGAACGAGGCGTACGGCGCCTTCGTCGAGGCGCACACGACCGGCGGCGTGCTCCCCTCCCGCACCACGGTCTTCACCGGACTCCCCCGCGAGGAGATGCTCGTCGAGATCGACGGCATCGCCATCGTCGAGTGAATTCACGGGGAGGTGACGGGTACCGTTGCCTCCCCGTTACCTCCTTTCCCGTACGATTGTCAAAAGCCGACACGTTTGACAACCGGGGGGTGAAGTTCGTGACGGATGTGATCTCGACTCACGATGCTGCGACCGAGGAACGCGATCCCGCGTCCGACAGCAGCTCCGCGCTCCCCCCGACGGGTGAGCAGCCGCTCGCCTGGGCGCCCCGCGAACCCGAGCCCAAGAAGCGCCGCCTCGGCCTGTGGATCGGACTGTCCCTCGGCGTCGTCGCGCTCGGCGCGGGTGCCGCGTCCCTCGTGCTCATCGCACCGGGCACCACCGTCGCGGGCATCGATGTGGGCTGGATGACGCCCGGTGCCGCGGCCTCGACCATCGAGTCGCATCTCGCCGAGACCACCGTGACGCTCACGGGCGAGGGAGACGGCGCGGTGCTCACCGGTGCCGACCTCGGCATCGCCCTCGACGCGCAGGCCCTCGCCGACGAGGCGTTCGACTCCCGCCCGATGTGGAAGCTCGGTTCCTGGATGGGCGAGCCCGTCCCGGGCGACATCACGCTCGACGCCGCCACCGCGACGGCCGCCCTGCGCGCCGCCGTCCCCGGCAGCTTCACCGACCCGACCGACGCGGGCGTCGTGTTCGACGCCGCCACCAACGCTTTCGTCGCCACACCGGCGACCCCGGGCACGGCCATCGACGTCGACGACCTCACCGCGGCGATCACCGCCGAGATCGCCGACGGCGGACAGAGCCTGGAGTTCTCGGGCGACCCGACCGAGGCCGCCCCCGCCATCTCCGACGCCGACGCGGCCGCCACGACCGACACCCTCAACACGATGCTCGCCACGATCGGCTTCTACGTGGGCGATGAGCGCACGGTTCCGATCGAGCCGGCCGTCGCGGCCACCTGGGTGAGCGTCGTCGACGACGCAGGTCAGCTCCGCATCGAGCCCGACCAGGCCGCCATCCAGGCCACGGTCGACACCCTTCCGGGCCTCGTCGACCGCGCCCCGTCGAACGCAACCAACATCGTCGACTCCGCGGGCACCGTCCTGCGCGAGGAGACGGCCGGCGTCAACGGCCGCACGGTCGGCGACACCGCGGGCGTCGCCGAGGAGTTCGCGGCGAAGCTCGCCGCCGGAGACGGCGTCTACCCGCTGGCGGTCACCGAGGTGCCGTTCGAGTCGGTGAACCTGTTCCGCCGCATCGACATCAACCTCAGCACGCAGCGCGCCACGCTCTACGAGAACGGGGCGGTCGTCAACAGCTGGGCCGTGTCGACCGGTCTTCCCGGCACCCCCACCCCGACGGGCAACTTCAAGGTCTTCGCTCACACCGTGAAGCAGGACATGGGCTGCTACGAGGGTGCGCCGTACTGCACCGAGGACGTGCCGTGGATCACCTGGTTCACGACGAACATCGGCTTCCACGGCACCTACTGGCACAGCAACTACGGCCAGCGCATGAGCCACGGCTGCGTCAACCTGCCGATCGACCTGGCCAAGTACGTCTACGACTGGTCGCCCGTCGGCCTCGAGGTCGCCGTCCACAACTGACCTCCCCCGGGGTGATGCCGACGGCGCTCGACGCTCGGCTCTCCGGCGAGGCCGCGTCTTCAGCGCGGTGCCCGGCGCACCCGGCCGATGACACGAAGAAGGGGCGGATGCCGATGCATCCGCCCCTTCTCGTTCCGCGGGTCAGCGCAGCGCGTCGACGATGCCGTTGAACGTCGCGGACGGACGCATGACCGCCGAGACCAGAGCGTCGTCCGGGCGGTAGTACCCGGCGATCTCGACGGGCGAGCCCTGCACGGCGTTGAGCTCGGAGACGATGGCCTCCTCGTTCGCCGCCAGCGCCTCGGCGACCGGGGCGAACGCGGCGGCGAGGTCGGCGTCCTTCGTCTGCTTCGCCAGCTCCTGGGCCCAGTACAGGCTCAGGTAGAAGTGGCTGCCGCGGTTGTCGATCGTGCCGAGCGCGCGACCCGGCGAGCGGTCCTCCTCGAGGAAGGTGCCCGTGGCGGCGTCGAGCGTCTCGGCGAGCACCCGCGCCTTCTCGTTGCCGGTGCGGTCGGCGAAGTGCTCGAGCGAGGCGGCCAGCGCGAAGAACTCGCCCAGGGAGTCCCACCGCAGGTAGTTCTCCTCGACGAGCTGCTGCACGTGCTTGGGGGCAGAGCCTCCGGCGCCCGTCTCGAACAGTCCACCGCCCGCGAGCAGCGGGACGATCGAGAGCATCTTGGCGCTCGTGCCCACTTCGAGGATCGGGAACAGGTCGGTGAGGTAGTCGCGCAGCACGTTGCCGGTGACCGAGATGGTGTCGAGGCCGTCCCGCAGGCGCGCGAGCGTGTAGCGGGTGGCCTCCTCGGGCGCGAGGATCATGAGCGTGAGGCCGTGGGTGTCGAGCAGAGCGAGGCCCTGGTGCACCTTCGCGATGATCTGCGCGTCGTGCGAGCGGTTCGCGTCGAGCCAGAAGACGGCCGGAGCGCCCGTGGCACGGGCCCGCGACACGGCGAGCTTCACCCAGTCCATCACCGCGACGTGCTTCGTCTGCGTGGCACGCCAGATGTCGCCGGCGGCGACGCGGTGCTCGATGAGCACCGTGCCCTCGCTGTCGAGGATCTGCACGACGCCCGCTGCGGCGATCTCGAAGGTCTTGTCGTGGCTGCCGTACTCCTCGGCGGCCTGCGCCATGAGGCCGACGTTCGGAACGGTGCCGATCGTGGCCGGGTCGAGCGGGCCGTTCGCGATCACGTCTTCGATCACGGCCTGGTAGACGCCGGCGTACGACGAGTCGGGGATGACGGCGATGGTGTCGTCCTCGCCGCCGTCCTTGCCCCACAGCTTGCCGCCGTTGCGCACGAGGGCGGGCATCGAGGCGTCGACGATCACGTCGCTCGGCACGTGCAGGTTCGTGATGCCCTTGTCGGAGTTCACGTAGGAGAGACGCGGACCCTCGGCGATCGCCTTGTCGAAGGCCGCGGCGATCTCGTCGCCGCCCGCGATGTCGGCGAGCCCGGTGAGGATCGAGCCGAGCCCGTCGTTCGGCCGCAGACCGGCCTCGGCGAGCTTGTCGCCGTAGGTCGCGAACACGTCGGCGAAGAACGCCTTCACCACGTGGCCGAAGATGATCGGGTCGCTGACCTTCATCATGGTCGCCTTGAGGTGCACGGAGTAGAGCACGTCCTCGGCCTTGGCCTGAGCGAGGGTCTCGCCGAGGAAGGCGTCGAGTGCGGCGGCCGAGAGGAACGTCGCGTCGATGATCTCGCGCGACAGCACCTTCAGGCCGTCCTTGAGCACCGTGACCGTGCCGTCTTCGGCGGTGTGGCGGATGCTGAGGACGTCGTCCGTCGCCGCGACCCAGGACTTCTCGTTCGACTTGAAGTCGTCGTGCCCCATGGTGGCGACGCGGGTCTTCGATCCCTCGGCGAACGGCTTGTTGCGGTGGGGGTGCTTCTTGGCGTAGTTCTTCACCGCCAGCGGGGCGCGGCGGTCGCTGTTGCCCTCGCGCAGCACCGGGTTCACGGCGGAGCCCTTGATGCGGTCGTAGCGCGCCCGGGCGTCCTCCTCCTCGGCCGACGCGGGGTCGTCGGGGAAGTCGGGAACGTCGTAGCCCGCCTTCTGCAGCTCCGCGATCGCGGCCTTCAGCTGCGGGATGGACGCCGAGATGTTCGGCAGCTTGATGATGTTCGCCTCGGGCAGGGTGGCGAGGCCCCCCAGCTCGGCCAGGGCGTCGCCGACCTGCTGCTCGGGAGCGAGCTTCTGCGGGAAGGCGGCCAGGATGCGGCCGGCGAGCGAGATGTCGCGCGTCTCCACCTCGATGCCGGCCTGGCCCGTGAAGGCCTGCACGATCGGCAGGAGGGAAGCGGTCGCGAGAGCGGGTGCCTCGTCGGTGTAGGTGTAGATGATGGCGTCGTCAGTCACCGGATGATCTCCGTTCACGAGGGCGATTTGTCTCGATACCAAGATACCTGAGCGCTTCTGCGCCGTGGTGCCCCGCTCGTCCGTCGGGGTTCGCGACCCCGCGCCGCGCGCCGTCGCCGACGTCGATCGGGCGTTGTGACAGAAATCTCCGCCCGTTCGCGTGTGCGTCTGTGGACGAGGGGTTAGCCTGGGGTCATGTCCGAACTGCGCATGGTCGAACTCTCCGCCGCGACGATCGTCGCCGTGAACAACCTGTCGCTGAAGCCCGGGCAGGAGCAGTTCCTCGCCCCGGTCTCGTACGGGATCGCGGCGACGGTGATCAATCCCGCGACGTCCTGGCAGCGCGTGGTCCTCGACGGCGACGCCGTGGTGGGATTCGTCAGCGCCAACTTCGACCCCGAGGCGCCGGAGGAGCACTTCCGCTCCGTGCTCTGGCGCATCAACGTCGACGCCGACGACCAGGGGCGCGGCGTCGGCCGCTTCGCGGTCGAGCAGCTCATCGACGAGGCGCGCCGCCGCGGCGTCGACCACGTCGACGTCATCTACGAAGCCGGAGACGACGGCCCCGAGGCGTTCTTCCTCCGTATGGGCTTCTCTCCGGTGGGTGAGACGGAGTACGGCGAGGTCATCGCCTCCATCCGCGTCACCTCCTGAGACCGGCGGCGGGGTCTCGAATCCCCTCCCCCATCGAGACTCCGTCGCCCTCATCGTCCCCCAGGCATCGGCACAGGGAACCGTCTCGCGATTATTTGTTGCGTCAAACCACAAATAGTGTCTATCATCGCTGTGAGGCGCGAGCGAAGCGCTTCGACGCACAGCGACGATGGAGTCCCGATGACGACGATCCACCAGGTGGCCGAGGCCGCCGGCGTGTCGATCAGCACCGTCTCGTATGCGCTCAGCGGCAAGCGCCCGGTGTCCGAGAACACCCGGCGCCGCATCGAGGACGCCGCCCATCAGCTCGGGTATCAGCCCGATGCCGGGGCGCGGATGCTCGCGGGGCGCCGCACCCACATCTTCGCCCTGACCGAGCCGCTGCGCGCCGACACGCACGCCCCCACCCACATGGCGTTCGTACTGGCGACGTCGGTGGCGGCCCGCCGTCGCGGCTACGACATCCTGCTGCTCACCGACGAGCAGACCTCCGACGGCATGAACCGCGTGGCGGCGAGCAACCTCGTCGATGCGATCCTCGTGCTGGACGTCGCCCCGGACGACGAACGGGTGCCCCTGGCCCGCGCCCTCCGCACCCCCACCGTCTTCATCGGCGTGCCGGACGACAGCGCCGGCCTCACCTGCGTCGACCTCGACTTCGAGGCGGCGGGGGCGCTCGCGGTCGACCGCCTCGCCGACGCCGGGCACGACCGCGTGCTGCTGCTCGGGCAGACCGATGTCTCCTACCGCAAGTCGAACTTCCCCCGCCGCCTCCTCCGCGGCGCGCGCGAACGCGCCGAGAAGCGGGGGTGCGCGCTGACCTGGGCCGCCAGTGGAGACACGGCCACGGATCCGCTGCTCGTGCGGCGCCTCGTGGACGACGCCCTCGACGACGGCATCCGCGCCGTCATCGTGCACGCCGTCGGCGACGTGCACGAGGTGCTGCTCACGGCGTTGCGCGACCGCGGGCTGACCCCGGGTGCCGACGTCTCGATCGTCTCCGCCGCCGCCTCCTTCGACACGACGGGGCTCTCCGCTCCGATCGATGCGATCCCCCTCGTGCCGCAGCGCTCGTGCGAACTCGCCGTCGACATCGCGGTGCGCCGGGTCGAGCAGCGCGAAGAGCCGCCGGGCATCCACCTCATCGCCCCCGACTACCTCGCTGCGGGATCGGTCGGGCCACCCCGGCCCTGACCCGACCCGCCGTCCTTCGGCATCGCCGCCGTCGAAACGCTTCGACGGCGACCGGTCCGCACAACTGAACACCTCACCGACGCAGTGTTCCGGCCCCGCGGGGCCCCGAGAAAGGAGTGCCGACGATGGCACGCACCACCCGCAGAAAGACCCTGATCGCCGCCGTCGCGGCGCTCTCGGCCACCGGTATCGCCCTGAGCGGATGCTCGGCCGGATCCTCGGACGAGGGCGGCGACGGCGACACCCTCACGCTGTGGCACTACGAGAGCGCAGACAGCGCGATGGGCAAGGCCTGGAACGAGGCGATCCGCATCTTCGAGGAGGAGACGGGCGCGACCGTCGAGTTCGAGGAGAAGTCGTTCGAGCAGATCCAGAAGACGGCGAGCCAGGTGCTGGACACCGACGCCGCCCCCGACCTCATGGAGTTCAACAAGGGCAACGCGACGGCCGGCTTCCTGGCATCCACCGGATTGATCTCCGACATCTCCGACGCCGTCGACGAGTACGGCTGGGCCGACAAGCTCGCCCCGTCGCTGCAGACCACCGCCACCTACTCCGACGACGGGGTCATGGGCGGCGACACCTGGTACGGCGTGCCGAACTACGGCGAGTTCGTCGGCGTCTACTACAACGAGGACGCCTTCGCCGCGGCGGGGCTGGAGATCCCCACCACCTACGAGGAGTTCGTCGACGTGCTCGACGCCTTCGTGGCGCAGGGCATCACGCCGCTCGCCGAGGCGGGGGCGGAGTATCCGCTGGGGCAGCTCTGGTACCAGCTCGCGCTCCTCGAAGGGGACCGCGACTTCGTCGACGCCTACCAGCTGTACGACGGCGAGGTCGACTGGCAGGGCCCGGAGGTGACCGCCGCGACCGAGACCCTGGCGGAGTACGTCGACAAGGGATACATCGCCTCCGACGTGTCGTCGGTGAAGGCGGAGGACGCCGGCGTCTCGTTCATCAACGGCACGTCGCCCATCTTCGTCTCGGGCTCGTGGTGGTTCGGCCGCTTCGTCGCCGAGGCGACCGGCTTCGACTGGACCATGACGGCCTTCCCCGGCGCCGACCTCTCGCTCGGCTCGTCGGGCAACCTCTGGGTCGTGCCGGAGAACGCCGCGAACAAGGAGCTGGCCTACGAGTTCATCGACATCACGATGCGGCCGGAGATCCAGGCGATCATCGGCAACAACGGCGGGCTTCCCGTGGCCGCCGACACCGCAGACATCACCGACGAGAAGAGCGCGGCCCTCATCGAGACGTTCAACGGCGTGCTCGAGGCCGACGGCCTGGCGTTCTACCCGGACTGGCCCGCGCCCGGCTTCTACGACGTGATCGTGCAGGAGCTGCAGGGACTGGTCACCGGCTCGCAGGATGCGGAGACCACGAACGCGAACCTCGGCGAGCAGTACGACGAGGGCACCGCGGAATTCCGTTGATCCACCCGCGGGGACGGCGTCCGCACGGGCGCCGTTCCCGCATCCCCTGGAGCTGAACATGTCACTCGCCACCCGTCAGGGCCGCACGAAGCTGCCGCCCGAACAGCCCTCCATCCCGCAACGCCGCGGCGGCACCGCCGCCTACTGGACCTACCTCCTCCCCGGCTTCGTGCTGCTGCTGGTCGTCGTCATCGTCCCCCTCGTGTGGAACGTGTACCTCACGTTCACGAAGTGGAAGGGCGTGCGCACTCCCGAGTTCATCGGCCTGGAGAACTGGCAACGCATCCTCACCGACGACGACTTCTGGACCTCGTTCACCAACTCGGTCTGGATGATCATCGCCATGGTGGTGGTGCCGACCATCGTCGGGCTGCTCGTCGCGGCGCTGCTGTTCGACGTCGTCGGCCGCAAGTTCGGCGGCAGGGTCGGCAGCTTCCTGCGCGCCACGTACTACCTGCCGCAGATCCTCCCCATCGCCGTGGCCGGCATCGTGATCGGCTGGATCGTGCGGCCAGGCGGAGACGGCGCCCTGAACCAGATCCTCGGATGGTTCGGCCTGCCGGCCTACGACTGGCTCGGCCAGATGCCGTCCGCACTCATCGTGCTCATGGTCGTCATGGTGTGGGTGCAGCTCGGCTACCCCGTCGTGGTGTTCATGGCGGCCCTGCAGCGGGTCGACCCGGAGCTCTACGAAGCGGCGGAGCTCGACGGCGCGAACTGGTTCCAGCGGTTCTCGGCGATCACGATGAGCATCATCCGACCGGAGATCTTCGTCGTCACCCTCACCTGCACCATCGCGGCTCTGAAGGTCTTTGGCCCGGTCTACATCATCACCCGCGGCGGCCCGGCGGGGTCGACCCTCGTGCCCGCGTACTACGCCTACCAGGAGTTCTTCACCAAGCGGAACGTCGGGTACGGCGCCACCATCGCCACCGTCCTCACCCTCGTCGTGGTCATCGTGTCGATCGTCTTCATCCGCGTCCAGAACTCGCTCGAGCGCAAGGAAAGGGCGGGTCTGTGATGCACGCCACCACCGCCATCGTCACCGGCAAGCCGGCCCGCACCCGCCCCCGCGGCGGCATGACCAAGAAGCGCCCGGTCGACTGGCTGCTCCTCGTCCTCGTCGTGATCGGGGCGCTGCTCGTGATCGCGCCGTTCTATCTCGTGCTCGTCAACTCGTTCAAGTCGCCCGTGGACTACGCCACCTCCGGCCCGCTGGCACTCCCCGAGTCGCTCGACCTGGGTGGGATCATCCGATTCTGGGAGCGGGTGAACTTCCCCCAGAAGGTCTGGAACTCGATCTTCATCTCCGGCATCGTCGCCGTGCTCGCCGTCGTGATCTCGATGCTCAACGCCTTCGCCATCGGCATCGGACGGGTGCGCGGCCGCTCCTGGATCGTGCTGCTGTTCCTGCTCGCCAACCTGCTCCCGCAGGAGGCGCTGCTCTACCCGCTCTACTACATGTTCAAATCGGTCGGCCTGTACGACAACGTGTGGTCGGTCATCATCGTGTTCACCGTGATCCAGGCCGCATTCGGCACCTACCTGCTCTCCTCGGTCTACGGCACCTTCCCGAAGGAGGTGCTCGAAGCGGCGTCGCTCGACGGCGCGGGGCGCTGGCAGATCCTCTGGCGGGTCGTGTTCCCGATCAGCCGCCCGACGCTGTCGGTGCTGCTCATCTTCTTCTTCATCTGGACGTGGAACGAGTTCCTCATCCCGCTCACCTTCCTCGCCTCGAACGCGAACCAGACGGTCCCCGTGGCGATCAGCGTGCTGCAGGGCGATCGTCTGATGGACGTCACCACCACGAGCGCCTCCGCCCTGCTGGGCATCATCCCCACGCTCGTCTTCTTCCTCATCTTCCAGCGCACCCTCACCCGGGGCATCACGGCAGGAGCAGTCAAGTAATGAAGTTCACCGACGGGTTCTGGCAGCTGCGCCCCGGCGTCACCGCGCTCTACGCGCAGGAGGCGTACGACATCGCCGAGACCACCGACGCCCCCGACGGCACCGGTCTCGTCATCACCGCCCCCACGATGGTCATCGCCAAGCGCGGCGACACCCTCAACCGTCCCGTGCTCACCACCACGCTCTCCTCCCCCGCGGAGGGGGTGATCCGCGTGCGCATCACCCATCACGCCGGCGGGAGGTGGCACGGCGGGTTTCCCCTGCCCGGAGCGGGCGGCGGGACGGCATCCGTCTCGGTCTCGGACCGCGGCGGGGTGCTCGACGCCGGCTCGCTCGTCGCCACCGTCGCGCCCGGCGCACCCTGGGACCTGTCGTTCGCGGTCGACGGCCGGCGCGTCACCGGCTCCGGGCACAAGGCGCAGGGGTACATCCGGCTCGCCTCGGACGCCCAGGTCGACCCCGGGATCGTGGGCAACGCGCGGCAGGGCGGCGGAGCCCCGGGCGGCACCGTCTTCGTGCACGAGCAGCTCGACCTCGGCGTGGGCGAGCAGATCTACGGTCTCGGCGAACGCTTCGGTCCCCTGGTGAAGAACGGGCAGACCGTGGAGGTGTGGAACGCCGACGGCGGGACCTCCAGCGAGCAGGCGTACAAGAACGTGCCGTTCCACCTGTCCAGCCGCGGATACGGTGTGCTCGTGAACGACCCGGGGCACGTGTCGTACGAGGTGGGGTCCGAGGCCGTGGAACGCGTGCAGTTCTCGGTGTCGGGTGAGGTGCTGGAGTACTTCGTCATCGCCGGGCCGACCCCGAAGGCCGTCCTCGGCCGCTACACCGCGCTGACCGGTCGCCCGCCCGCCGTGCCGGCCTGGTCGTACGGCCTGTGGCTCTCGACGAGCTTCACGACCGACTACGACGAGCAGACGGTGACGACGTTCCTCGACGAGATGGCCGCCCGCGAGCTGCCGGTGTCGGTGTTCCACTTCGACTGCTTCTGGATGCGCGAGTTCCAGTGGTGCGACTTCGAGTGGGATCCGCGCGTGTTCCCCGACCCCGAGGGGATGCTCGCGCGCCTGCACGACAAGGACCTCCGGGTGTGCGTGTGGATCAACCCCTACATCGCCCAGCGCTCCCCCCTGTTCCGCGAGGCCGCCGCGCACGGCTACCTCGTGCGACGGGCCGACGGATCGGTCTGGCAGTGGGACCTGTGGCAGGCGGGCATGGGTCTCGTCGACTTCACGAACCCCGACGCCACCGCCTGGTACCAGGCCAAGCTGCGAGCGCTGCTGGACCAGGGGGTCGACTGCTTCAAGACCGACTTCGGCGAGCGCATCCCCACCGACGTGGTGTGGGCGGACGGCAGCGATCCGGAGCGCCTGCACAACCTCTACACCGAGCTGTACAACCGGGCCGTCTTCGACGTGCTCTCCGAGGCCAGGGGCGAGGGCGAGGCCGTGCTCTTCGCCCGCTCGGCCACCGCGGGCGGCCAGACGATGCCCGTGCACTGGGGCGGCGATTCGACCTCGACGTTCCCCTCGATGGCGGAGACGCTGCGCGGGGGCCTGTCGCTGGCCCTGTCGGGGTTCGCCTTCTGGAGCCACGACATCGGCGGCTTCGAGGGGATGCCGGATGCCGGGGTCTTCAAGCGCTGGACGGCGTTCGGGCTGCTCGGCTCGCACTCCCGCTTCCACGGCTCCAGCTCGTACCGGGTGCCGTGGGCGTTCGACGAGGAGGCCGTCGAGGTCACCCGCCTGTTCACCCACCTCAAGATGCGCCTGATGCCCTACCTGTACCAGCAGGGTCTCGACGCCGCCACCACCGGGCTCCCGCTCCTGCGTCCGATGGTGCTGGAGTTCCCCGACGACCCCGCCACGGCGCACCTCGACCGGCAGTACATGCTCGGCCCCGACCTGCTCGTCGCACCGGTGTTCTCGGAGGACGGCGACGTGGAGTTCTACCTCCCGCACGGCGAATGGACGTCGCTGCTCACCGGCGAGACCGTCACCGGCGGCACGTGGCGGCGCGAGCGGCACGGGTACGACTCCCTGCCGCTCTACGTGCGGCCCGGCACCGCGCTGCCGTGGGGCGCGCGCGTCGACCGGCCGGACTACGACTACCATGACGGACTGCGGCTCCGGGTCTTCCCGGGCGGCACCGGCAGCGCCGCCGTCACCGTGACGAACCCCGACGGGCGCAGCGAGACCTACACCGTCGACCTCGAGGAGATCACCGCATGACCACGCCGCCCTTCCCCCACGACGACCGCGGCTCCGGCCTCGTCTTCCCCGAGGGGTTCACCTTCGGCTCGGCCACGGCGTCGTACCAGATCGAAGGTGCGGCGGCGGAGGACGGGCGCACGCCGTCGATCTGGGACACCTTCAGCCGGACGCCCGGGAAGGTGTGGAACGGCGACACGGGCGACGTCGCCTGCGACCACTACCACCGCGTCGACGAGGACCTCGACCTGATGTCCGGCCTGGGGCTGCAGGCGTACCGCTTCTCGATCGCCTGGCCGCGGATCGTGCCCGCCCCTTCGGGCGAGGTCAACCACGCGGGCATCGACTTCTACTCGCGCCTCGTCGACGGTCTGCTCGCCCGCGGCATCCGCCCCGTCGCCACCCTCTACCACTGGGACCTCCCGCAGTACCTCGAGGACGCGGGCGGATGGACGGCACGCGCCACGACCGACGCGTTCGAGCGCTATGCCGAGATCATGGGTGCGGCACTCGGCGACCGCGTGCACACATGGACCACGTTGAACGAACCGTGGTGCTCGGCCTATCTCGGATACGGTCAGGGCGGCCACGCGCCGGGGCGCCACGAGCCGGCCTCCGCGCTCGCCGCCGTGCATCACCTCAACCTCGCCCACGGGCGCGCCGTGCAGGCCCTGCGCGCGACGTCGACCGGAGATCCGGACTACTCCGTCACCCTCAACTTCCACGTGCTGCGGGGTCAGGGCGACGGGGCGTCGGAGGCGATGCGCCGCATCGACGGTCTCGCGAACCGGGTGTTCACGCGACCGATGCTGCGCGGCGAGTACCCGGCCGACGTGCTCGACGACACCGCCTCCGTCAGCGACTGGGGGTTCGTGCGCGACGGCGACCTCGAGACCATCCACCAACCGATCGACGTGCTCGGGGTGAACTACTACTCGACCGCCACCGTGCGCCTGTGGGACGGCGTGTCACCGCAGCAGCGCAACGACGGCCACAAGGGCGCCGAGGGCGGCACGGCGTGGCCGGGAAGCGACCGCATCGTGGAGTTCGTCGAACAGCCGGGCCCGTACACCGCGATGGGATGGAACATCGCCCCCGAGGGGCTGGAGGAGCTGCTCGTGGCGCTCTCGGAGGAGTTCCCCGAGCAGCCGCTCATGGTCACCGAGAACGGCGCCGCCTTCGACGACACCGTCGCCCCCGACGGCTCCGTGCCCGACCCGGAACGCACCGACTACCTGCGCCGGCACTTCGCCGCCGCGCATCGGGCTCTGAGCCGTGGCGTCGATCTGCGCGGATACTTCGTCTGGTCGCTGCTCGACAACTTCGAGTGGGGCTACGGCTACGCCAAGCGCTTCGGCATCGTACGCGTCGACTTCGACACGGCGGAGCGGACGGTGAAGGACTCCGGGCACTGGTACCGCGAGCTGATCCGCACCCGCACCGTCGACGCCTGACCCCGTCGCCGCCCCTGCCCTACCGGGTACGACCGTCGGAGTCGGCATCCGGATCGCGGGGGCGGCGGCGCGCGTTCCAGGCCGCCAGCGCGGATGCGGCGGCGCCCGC
>DAMDKH010000037.1:0-13521 GCA_032099965.1 Microbacterium sp. | reverse complement strand
CGAGCGCACGCGGCCCTGGCCGCCGCACGTGGCGCACGGGTACGGGATGGTCGTGCCGTAACCCTCGCACGTGCCGCACGGCTGCGAGGTGACGACGTTGCCGAGCAGGCTGCGCACCTGGCGCTGCACGTGTCCGGAGCCGCCGCAGATGTCGCAGGTGACGGGCGACGTGCCCTCCTGGCAGCACGACCCCTGGCACGTCTCGCACAGCACGGCGGTGTCGACCTCGATGTCGCGGTGCGCACCGAAGACGACGTCGCCGAGGTCGAGGTTGACGCGCACCAGTGCGTCCTGCCCGCGCTCGCGACGCGAACGCGGACGCGCGCGACCCCCGGCCTGAGCGCCGCCGAAGAAGGTCTCGAAGATGTCGCCGAAGCCGCCGAAGCCGCCTCCGAAGCCGCCTGCCGCACCGTCGCCGCCGCCCATGTCGTAGCGGCGCCGCGACTCGTCGTCGCTCAGCACGTCGTACGCGTGCGTGACGAGCTTGAACTTCTCGGCCGCGTCCTCCCCCGGATTCACATCCGGGTGCAGCTGGCGCGCCAGACGTCGGTAGGCCTTCTTGATCTCATCGCTGGACGCGTCCCGGGACACCCCGAGCACCTCGTAGTGGTCAGCCACAATCGCCTTTCTGCGTGATCTCCGGCGGCCGCGTCAGCGGCTCGCCTCGTCGTCGACGAGAATCCGCGACAGGTAGCGGGCCACCGCCCGTGCCGCCGCGAGGTTGCTCGGATAGTCCATGCGCGTCGGGCCCATGACGCCGACGCGCGCCGTGCCGCTGGGGGCGGCGTAGTTGCTCGCGACGATCGACGCCTCGCCCAGGCCGAACGGCGCGTTCTCGGTGCCGATGCTGGCCGCGAGCCCGTGCTCGTCGCTGACCATCTCGCTCATCAGGCGCAGCAGGGTCACCTGCTCTTCGATCGCTTCGAGCAGCGGGTGGATGCTCCCGCGGAAGTCCTGCTCGCGACGGGCGAGGGTGGCCGCACCCGCCATGACCAGGCGCTCCTGTCGGAACGTCCCGAGCTCGTCGACGATGACCGCGGCGAGGGCGCGCAGCACCGCCTCGCCGGGCTTCTCCGGTGCCGCGATGAGCGACTGCAGTCGGTCGGCCGCGTCGCTCACGGCCTGCGTGGTGAGGAGCGTCGAGAGACGCGCGCGCAGGAGGCCGACCTCGGTGTCGTCGACGTCGGCGGGCAGGGGCGTGAGCCGCTGCGAGACGCCCCCGGCGTCGGTGACGAGCACGACGAGCATGCGGCGGGGAGCGAGGGCGACCAGTTCGATATGCGTCAGATGCGCGCGGGCGAACGACGGGTACTGGGCGAGCGCCACCTGGCCGGTGAGCTGGGTGAGCACCCGCACCGTGCGGGCCATGAGGTCGTCGAGGTCGCTCGGCTCGGCGAGGAACGACTCAATCGCGGTGCGCTGCGCCGTCGACAGCGGGCGGAGCTGCGCGAGGTGGTTGACGAACACGCGGTAGCCCTTGTCGGTGGGCACCCGACCCGAAGAGGTGTGCGGAGCGGTGATGAGCTCCTCGTCCTCGAGCAGCGCCATGTCGTTGCGGATCGTCGCGGCCGACACCCCGAAGGCGTGGCGGTCGACGATCGCGCGACTCCCGACGGGTTCCCGGGTCTCGACGTAGTCCTGCACGATCGCGCGGAGAACCTGAAGGCCTCGCTCGCTGACCATCGCTCTCCCCTTCCCGCTGGCACTCGATGCTTCCGAGTGCCAATCCTACCTCGCGCGCACCGCCGGTGACCCCGTCGCGCGTCGGTCAGTCGGTGAGCGCCCGCACGACGGCGTCGGCGAGCAGTCGGCCGCGCAGCGTCAGGCGCACCCGTCCGCGCACCGCAGAGGCCGGATCGACGAGCCCGTCGGCGATGAGCCCCGCCACGTTCGTGCGGTTCGCGGCCGGGAGGTCGGCGACGGCGATGCCCTCGGAGAGACGACTCTGCAGGAGCACCTGCTCCAGCGTGCGTGCCGCGTCGTCGGGGCGTTCGGTGCCCGCGGCGGGCGACTCGGATGCCGCGAGGCGCTGCGCGTAGGCCGCCGGATGCTTCACGTTCCACCACCGCAGACCCGCGACGTGGCTGTGCGCGCCGGGACCGAAACCCCACCAGTCGCTCCCCCGCCAGTAGGCGAGGTTGTGGCGCGACCGTCTGGCATCGCTGCGCGCCCAGTTGCTCACCTCGTACCAGTCGAACCCGGCGGCTCCCAGGCGGGCGTCGGCGAGCTCGTACATGTCGGCCTGGAGGTCGTCGTCCGGCGCGGGCACCTCGCCGCGGCGGATCTGCCGCGCGAGCTTCGTGCCGTCCTCGATGATGAGGGCGTACGCCGAGATGTGGTCGGACTCGAGCGCGAGAGCCGCGTCGAGCGACGCCTCCCAGTCGGCCAGCGATTCCCCCGGCGCGCCGTAGATGAGGTCGACGCTGACGTCGAGACCCGCGTCCTTCGCCGCGGCGACGGCGGTGCGAACGTTGTCGGGCCGATGGGTGCGGTCGAGCGCCGCGAGCACGTGGGGCACGGCGGACTGCATGCCCACCGACAACCGCGTGACCCCGGCGGACGCGAGCGTGCGCGCGACCTCCGGCGTCACCGTGTCGGGGTTGGCCTCGACCGTGACCTCGGCGCCGTCGACGAGACCGAACGCCGAGACCGCGGCGTCGAGCATCCGCGCCAGGTCGCCGGCAGGGAGGAGCGTCGGTGTCCCGCCGCCGAAGAACA
Source organism: Microbacterium sp. (assembly GCA_032099965.1). Taxonomy (GTDB): domain Bacteria; phylum Actinomycetota; class Actinomycetes; order Actinomycetales; family Microbacteriaceae; genus Microbacterium. The sequence goes on along the minus strand of DAMDKH010000037.1, from coordinate 10,803 downwards.
CCGTCTCCATCGGCCGCAGCGCTCCGGCCTCGCCGAGCACGCGGTGCGCGAGCGCGATCTCGGTCTGCAGCGTGGTGGCGTAGTCCTCCTGGCGTGCGCCCCGCAGCTCGCCCGAGGTGTAGGTGTTGAAGTCGCAGTAGCCGCAGCGCACCCGGCAGAACGGCACGTGGAGGTAGGCCGAGAAGGGCGTCGCGGGGTCGATCGGCAGGTCGCGGGGCAGCCGACCGTCGGTCGGCGCAGGGTCACCGAGGGGAAGGGGTCCCGCCATCAGACGGGCGTCGCATACAGCGGGGAGATCGCGCGGAGGTAGCGCGCGAACAGCTCGCGACGGCGGCGCTTCACCAGAGGGGGCACCAGCCGGTAGAGGAGCGAGTTGGGCGCGTCGAACGCGCGCACCGTGAACCAGACCTCGTCGTTGTCCTCGCGCCAGTCGACGTCGAACGACTCCTCGCCGCTCACGACCGAGCCCCCCACGGTGCCCAGCACGAAGCCGACCCGCCGGGCCTCCTCGGTGACCGAGATCACGCGCAGCTCGGCATCCGCCCGCATGCCGGACAGGCGACCGCGCACGCGCAGCGTCATCCCCGGGCCGACGAGAGGGGTGCCTTCGGCGTCGTACCGGGGCTCGACATCGCGCTTGCTCGGGGCGATCGGGTTGCCCTCGGCGTCGAAGCTCACTCCGGCGTACGCCGGACCGGGTGCGGGGCGCACGTCGTCGATCGAGAGGCCGGCCGCACGCTGCGCCGTCCACGACAGGAGCGCCTCGCCGGCGGACTCGAACCGCTCGGCACCCGACCCGATCCGCCACGATTCCTCGGCCGGGATGCTGTGCTCCGGCGGGTACTGCATGAGATCGGGCGCGTGGGACGCACCCACGGCCGCATAGTCCACCGTGTCGTCTCGGAAGTTCCCGCGCCGCATGTGTTCCAGCCTACGCCGGGTTGCCTGGACGAACACCCACCCGGCCCCGGCGCGGTGGGGTGTGCGAGACGCCGTCGAGCGCCGCTCGCGCCTCGGCCGCGACGATGCGGGTGTAGCGCGCATGGGCGCGATGCTGCAGGAACCGGAGGGCGGGCGAGAGCAGCCGCCACCGCAGGGTCGACGGACGCGAGAGGGAGCGCGCCGTGAACACGCCGCTCTCGAGCACGAAGGACTCCTCGCCGTAGATCGGATGCCCCGGGCGCGTCTCGTATCCGAAACCGTGCTCGTCGGCCCACACCACGCGGATCGGCTCGACGAAGCGCATGCCGAGCACGCGGGTGGAGAGCGCCCCCTCCTGCCCCTCGCGCGGCGCGTCGGCCGGTCCGTCGAACCCGGCCCGGCGTTTGAACTCCCAGGAGCGGATGAGCGCCCTCACGGCATCCCAGGCTTCGGGGGCGACGGCGATCGACCGCTCCGACAGGCGCAGGCCGCGCGGCACGTCGCGGATCGGATGCCGGGTCATCCCGCGCTCGTACGGCGGGAGCGCCATCGCTACTTCTTGTCCTTGCCCTCGACGTCGCCGGAGAGCGCCGCGATGAACGCCTCCTGGGGGACCTCGACGCGACCGACCATCTTCATGCGCTTCTTGCCCTCCTTCTGCTTCTCGAGGAGCTTGCGCTTGCGGGTGATGTCACCGCCGTAGCACTTCGCGAGCACATCCTTGCGGATGGCGCGGATGGTCTCGCGCGCGATGATGCGCGCGCCGATGGCCGCCTGGATCGGCACCTCGAACTGCTGGCGAGGGATGAGCTTGCGCAGGCGCTCGGCCATCATCGTGCCGTAGGCGTACGCCTTGTCTCGGTGCACGATCGAGCTGAAGGCGTCGACCTTCTCGCCCTGGAGGAGGATGTCGACCTTCACCAGGTCGGCCTCCTGCTGACCCGCCGGCTCGTAGTCGAGCGACGCGTAGCCCTGGGTCTTCGACTTGAGCTGGTCGAAGAAGTCGAACACGATCTCACCGAGCGGCATCATGTAGCGCAGCTCGACGCGCTCCTCCGAGAAGTACTCCATGCCGAGCAGGGCTCCCCGCCGCGACTGGCAGAGCTCCATGACGGTTCCCACGTAGTCCTTCGGCAGGAGGATCGCGGTCTTCACCATCGGCTCAGACACCGAGCCGATCCGGCCGTCGGGGTACTCGCTCGGGTTCGTGACGGTCACCGTCTCGGCCGTGTCGGAGGTGAAGACCTCGTAGATGACGCTGGGGGCGGTGGTGATGAGGTCGAGTCCGAATTCGCGCGAGAGGCGCTCGGTGATGATCTCGAGGTGCAGCAGTCCGAGGAAGCCGCAACGGAATCCGAAGCCCAGCGCCACCGAGGTCTCGGGTTCGTACTGCAGTGAGGCGTCGGAGAGCTTGAGCTTGTCGAGCGCCTCGCGGAGCTCGGCGTAGTCGCTGCCGTCGATCGGGTAGATGCCCGAGAACACCATCGGCTTGGGGTCGGTGTATCCGGCGAGGGCGTCGGTCGCGGGCTTGCGCGCGGAGGTGACGGTGTCGCCCACCTTCGACAGGCGCACGTCCTTCACGCCCGTGATGAGGTAGCCCACCTCGCCGACGCCGAGGCCCTTGGTCGGGATCGGCTCCGGGCTCGACACGCCCACCTCGAGCGCCTCGTGCGTGGCGCCGGTCGACATCATCTGGATGCGCTCGCGCGGCGAGAGGCTGCCGTCAACCATGCGCACGTAGGTCACGACGCCGCGATACGCGTCGTACACGGAATCGAAGATCATGGCGCGAGCCGGAGCAGCCGCATCGCCGACGGGGGCGGGGATCTCCTGCACGATCCGGTCGAGGAGGTCTTCGACCCCGACCCCGGTCTTGCCCGACACGCGCAGCACGTCTTCGGGCTTGCCGCCGATGAGCGACGCGAGCTCCTTCGCGTACTTCTCCGGGTCGGCCGCGGGGAGGTCGATCTTGTTCAGCACCGGGATGATGTGCAGGTCGTTCTCGAGAGCGAGGTAGAGGTTGGCGAGGGTCTGCGCCTCGATCCCCTGCGCCGCATCGACGAGCAGGATGGCGCCCTCGCAGGCGGCCAGCGAGCGGGAGACCTCGTAGGTGAAGTCGACGTGGCCGGGCGTGTCGATCATGTTCAGCGCGAAGGTCTGCCCGTCGCGCTCCCAGGGCATCCGCACGGCCTGGCTCTTGATGGTGATGCCGCGCTCGCGCTCGATGTCCATCCGGTCGAGGTACTGCGCCCGCATGTCGCGGTCGGCGACCACGCCGGTGATCTGGAGCATGCGGTCGGCGAGGGTCGACTTGCCGTGGTCGATGTGGGCGATGATGCAGAAGTTCCGGATCTGCGTCGCCGGAGTCGCGGCGGGCTGAAGCGGGGTGTGAGCGCGTGGGGACATGTTCCGTCGATTCTACGGTCAGGGGCGCCCAATGCCCGATTCGGTCGTTCCGGTGGTAATGTCGCCCAGGTCTTCGGCCCCGCCGATGGCACTCAGTACCACGCGTACTCTGACCCGATTGCACTTACGCTGTTTGGTATACCAATACGTGGATGCGCGACGAGGCGCAGGCTGCGTGAAGCACGATTGATCAGAGTCGATGCGGCGATCCCGCCTCGACTGTGAGGAGAGAGACGACCGCCCTTGATCAAGTATCTGCTGCGACGAGGTCTGGGCTGGTTGCTCATGATCGTGGTCGCGACCAACGTCACCTACTTCCTCGCGTGGGCCTTCCTCGATCCACGAAGCAACTACGTCGGGCGCCGTCCGCCGCTCTCCCCCGAGGAGATCACGCGGATGCTCGAGCCGCGCAACCTCAGCGACACCGTCCCGCTGCTGGAGCGCTGGTGGAACTGGTTCAGCGGCATCGTCCTCCGGTGGGACTGGGGACAGAGCCCGGTCGGCCAGTCGGTGAACGATCAGATCGCCTACCGGATGTGGATCTCGGGCGAGCTCGTCATCGGGGCGACGATCCTCGGCGCCGTGCTCGGCATCGGCCTCGGCGTCTACACGGCGTCGCGTCAGTACCGCCTCGCCGACCGTGTGGGGCAGGCGACGTCGATCGTCACCATGAACATCCCGATCGTCGTGGCGGCCCTCGGGATCGTGCTGCTCGCCATCGCGTTCAACGAGTGGGTGGGCGTGCGGGTCTTCTACGTCACCGGCGCCGGAGGGAAGGACGTCGACGGGTTCTTCCCGTACATCATCGACAAGCTCCAGCACCTGACGCTCCCCACGATCGCCCTCGTCATCACGGGATACGCGAACTACCACCTGCTGCAGCGTTCGCTCCTGCTCGACAACATCAAGGCCGACTACGTCCGCACCGCGCGCGCCAAGGGCCTCACGAAGCAGCAGGCCATCCGCAAGCACGCCCTGCGTCCGTCGCTCATCCCCGTCGCGACGCAGCTGGCGTTCACCATCCCCACCGTCTTCACCGGCGCGATCCTCACCGAGACGATCTTCGGCTGGAACGGCATGGGCAAGTACTTCGTCGACACGATCGGCAAGAACGACGTCCACGGCGTCGTGGCCATCGCCGCCTTCGGCGCGGTGCTCACGGCGATCGGCGCGATCCTCGCCGACATCGCCGTCGTCGTGCTCGATCCGCGAGTGAGAGTGAGCTGACATGAGCACCGAAATGATCGACCCCACCGTTCCGCAGACCGACTCCCCCGCCGTGACGACGGCGGCGCCGCGCAAGCGCCTGTCGGTGTTCGCGCTGTACTACCGCCGATTCGTCCGCAACAAGCCCGCGGTGTTCGGCGTGTTCATCTTCCTCGCGCTCGTAGTGTTCTCCATCGCCGGCCCGCTGGTGGCGCGGTACGACCACATCGTCCTCGACTTCCTCAACCTGGGGACGCCGCCGTCGGGCGACCACTGGTTCGGCACCACGCCGGCCGGGAACGACCTGTTCGCGCAGGTCTCGATCGGCCTGCAGCGTTCGCTCATGATCGCGCTGACCGTCTCGATCGGCACCACGGTGATCTCGGCGCTGGTCGGCACCGCCGCCGCGTACTTCGGCGGATTCGTCGAGCGCACGACGCTGCTCATCATCCACTTCCTCATGGTCGTGCCGACGTTCCTCGTCCTGGCGCTCGTGTCGAACAACGCCGGTGGCGACTGGCGCGTGATCTCCCTCGCGCTGATCTTCGTCGGCTGGTTCTTCCAGGCCCGTGTCATCTGGACGATGGCGCTCTCCCTGCGCGAGCGGGAGTACGTGCACGCCGCGCGCTACATGGGCGTGCGAGGCATGCGCATCGTCGTGCGGCACCTGCTGCCGAACATCGGCTCGCTGCTCGTCATCAACTTCACGCTCGGCGTCGTCGCCGCCGTCATCACCGAGACGGGCCTGTCGTTCATCGGCTTCGGCGTGAAGATCCCGGACGTGTCGCTCGGCTCGCTCATCGGCAGCGGCGCGAACACCATCACCAGCGCTCCGTGGGTGTTCTACTTCCCGGCCGCGGCGCTGACCCTGCTCACCGTGTCGATGGCGCTCGTCGCCGACGGCCTGCGCGACGCCCTCGATCCCACCTCGGCGGCAGGAGGCCGCGCATGACCCCCACCTCTTCGAACCCCGTCCTGTCCGTGCGCGACCTGCGGGTCAGCTTCCCCTCCGAAGCGGGCCGTGTCGACGCCGTGCGCGGGGTGTCGTTCGACCTCGAGGCCGGGAAGACGCTCGGCATCGTCGGCGAGTCGGGATCGGGCAAGTCCGTCACGTCGCTGGCGATCATGGGCCTGCTCGACGACAACGCCAAGGTCACCGGATCCATCGTCTTCGACGGCCAGGAGCTCCTCGGCAAGACCGACAAGCAGATGTCGATGATCCGCGGCAACGGCATGACGATGGTCTTCCAGGACCCGCTCACCTCGCTGACCCCCGTCTTCACGATCGGCGACCAGCTCATCGAGGCGCTGACGGTGCACCGCAGCCTCTCGAAGAAGGACGCGTGGGACCGGTCGGTCGAGCTGCTGACGCTCGTCGGCATCCCCGAGCCCGAGAAGCGCATGAAAGCCTTCCCGCACGAGTTCTCCGGCGGAATGCGGCAGCGCGTGGTGATCGCGATCGCGATGGCGAACAACCCGCGTCTCATCATCTGCGACGAGCCGACGACCGCGCTCGACGTCACCATCCAGGCGCAGATCCTCGACCTCATCGAGAAGGCGCAGAACGAGACCGGCGCCGCCGTCATCATGATCACGCACGACATGGGCGTGGTGGCGCGCACCGCCGACGACGTCATCGTCATGTACGCCGGAAAGCCGGTCGAGCAGGCCGAGGCGCGGGAGTTGTTCCACCGCACGCGGATGCCGTACTCGATCGGTCTGCTCGGGGCGATCCCGCGCATCGACAAGAGCGAGAAGCAGCCGCTCATCCCCATCAAGGGCAACCCGCCGCTGCTCATCGACCTGCCGGACGCCTGCCCGTTCGCCGATCGCTGCCCCATCGCGATCGCCGCCTGCCGCACCGCAGAGCCCCCGCTCCTGCCGGTGTCGACCGGTGGAGACCCGGAGCACACCGCCGCGTGCATCCGAGCGGACGAGATCGAGGACGGTGGGCTCATCCAGGGCGTCCCGGTCTACCCGGTGCCGATCGTGCCCGAGAGCGACCTCACCCGCACGCCGCGCGAGGAGCGTCCGGTGACGCTCGAGGTGCGCAACATGACCAAGTCGTTCCCGCTGCTCAAGGGCGCCGTGTTCAAGCGCAAGGTCGGCGAGGTGCACGCGGTCAAGGGCATCAGCTTCGACGTGCGTGAGGGCGAGACGATGGCGATCGTCGGCGAGTCCGGGTCGGGCAAGACCACGACCCTGCTGCAGATCATGGACTTCGCCAAGCAGACCGACGGCGACATCGTGATCGCCGGCACCAGCGTCGGCGACATCCGCAGCGGTCGCGAGGAGCGCGCCCTGCGCCGGGACATCCAGATCGTGTTCCAGGACCCGATGGGCGCGCTGGACCCGCGCATGACCGTGGCCGACATCATCGCCGAGCCGATGACGGCGATCGGCGTCTCGCGCTCGGACGCCCACACGCGCGTGCAGGAGCTGATGGACCTCGTCGGTCTGAACCCGGCGCACCTCGACCGGTTCCCGGGCGCGTTCTCGGGCGGCCAGCGTCAGCGCATCGGCATCGCCCGCGCCCTGTCGACGAACCCGAAGATCGTCGTGCTCGACGAGCCGGTGTCGGCGCTGGACGTGTCGATCCAGGCCGGCGTCATCAACCTGCTCGACGAGCTGAAGGTGAAGCTCGGGCTGTCGTTCCTCTTCGTCGCCCACGACCTGTCGGTGGTCCGTCACATCGCCGACCGCGTGGCGGTGATGTACCTCGGCGAGTTCGTCGAGCACGGTGACGTCGACGAGGTGTTCGACGCGCCGAAGCATCCCTACACGCAGGCGTTGCTGTCGGCGATCCCCGTTCCGGATCCGGACATCGAGCGCACCCGCCAGCGCGTCGTCTTCGACGCGAAGACCATGACCACCCAGCCGCTCGCGGTCTGACGTTTCGACCGGGTTAAGGTCCGATAACGGTATTCCGTAATTCCACTGCATCCCGGGCGTTTGTGACCACCGCGAACTAACCTCCCTTTATGACACGCCGCAAGGCGAAAGGAGCACCATGAAAGGCACCAGGAAGCTGACGGCAATCGTCGCCCTCAGCGGAGCCCTGGCACTCGCGATCAGCGGGTGCGCATCGGGCAACGGCGGTTCCGAGGGCACGAACGAGCCCCAGGAGACCAAGCAGGCGGACTACAACCCGCAGCCGCGCGAAAACCTCAAGGAAGGGGGCGAGGTCCACTTCGGCATCAACGAAGTCACGCCCCAGATGAACGCGTTCAACGGCAACGGAAGCGCTGACACGCAGCGCCTGGCGTCGTGGTACACGCCGCAGGTCTTCCTCATGACCGCCGAGGGCGAGGTGTCGGCCAACCCCGCCTACCTCGACGACTGGAAGATCGACACGCAGGACGGCAAGACCGTCGTCACCATGAAGGTCAACGAGAAGGCGACCTGGAACGACGGCACTCCCATCGACTACACCGCCTTCGAGGCGACCTGGAAGGCCAACAGCGGCGAGAACGAGGCCTTCGAGGCCAACGCCACCGACGGCTACAAGGAGATCGAGTCGGTCACCAAGGGCGCGACCGACAAGGACGTCATCGTCACGTTCAAGGGCGAGTTCGCCTGGCCCAAGATGCCGTTCCTCACCGGCATCATGCACCCGGCCGTGAACACCCCCGAGATCTTCAACGAGGGCTTCATCGAGAACCCGCACCCCGAGTGGGGCGCCGGCCCGTACAAGCTCACCGACTTCGACGTGAACGGCCAGTCCGTCACGTTCGAGCCGAACGAGAAGTGGTGGGGCGACAAGCCGCTGCTCGACAAGGTCACCTTCACGGGCCTCGACGCCTCCGCGTCGATCAACGCCTTCAAGAACGGTGAGATCGACATGGTCGGCACCAACACGAAGGACCGCCTGGCGCAGGTCTCCGACATGGAGGACGTCGTCACCTACCGCTCGCAGCAGACGGCGAAGACCATCGTCATCCTCGACGCCGAGAAGCCGCAGCTGCAGGACCTCGACGTGCGCGAGGCCTTCTTCATGGCGATCGACATCGACCAGCAGAAGCAGATCGCGTGGAACGGCCTCGGCTACGAAGAGGCTGCCGCGGGCTCGCTCAACCTGTACGACTTCCAGGACGGCTACAACGACTCGTTCGCCGAGGCCGGACTGAAGTACGACGTCGACGCCGCCAAGAAGCTGCTCGACGACGCCGGCTGGACCGAGGGCGAAGACGGCATCCGTGAGAAGGACGGCGTGAAGCTCGAGGTCGTGTACCCCGTGCACAGCGACGACCCCACCCAGGAGGCCCTCGCCAAGGCCCTGCAGCAGCAGGAGAAGGCGATCGGCATCGACCTGAAGATCGAGAAGCGGTCCCCCGCGGACTTCTCCACCGACTTCAGCACCAAGAACTGGGATGCCTTCTCGCTCCGGTTCACCGACTCCGACCCGTTCGGTCCGCTCTGGTTCTGCCAGCTGTACTGCTCTGACAGCGGCCTGAACCTCTCGGCGACCGGCACCCCGGAGATCGACAAGGAGATCGCCGACGAGGTGGAGTCGCAGACGACGGCCGAGGACTGGACCGCCGCCACGATGAAGCTCGAGCCCGAGATCATCGCCGAGACGTGGGGCGTCATCCCGCTCTACAACGGTCCCTCGATCTACACCGTCAAGGAGGGCCTGGCCAACCTGACGCCGGAGCCCTACGTGGGTCTGGACCTCTTCGGCGTGCAGCCGGTCGAGAACGTCGGCTGGGAGAAGTAACCCGAAGCAGCATGCGAGGCGGGGTCGGTGTTCTGCCGGCCCCGCTTCGTCGTCTCCGCCGGCCCTTCGGCTGATCGACGACGGAACATAGGGTGGGGATGTGAGCGTCCAGATCGTCTTCGTCCACGGCATCCGCACGTCGGCGACCATGTGGCGTGCTCAGCTGGCGTGGCTCGATGAGCGCGGGATCCCGCACACCGCGATCGACCTGCCGGCGCACGGCACCCGGATGGGCGAGGATTTCACCCTCCACGAGGCGATGACCACCATCGACGCCGCCGTCCGTGCCGCCGCCGCGCAGGGCCCGGTGCTGCTGGTGGGGCACTCGCTGGGCGGCCTGCTCTGCCTCGCCTACGCGGGCGGAGCCGAGACTCCTCCCCTCGCCGGTGTCGTGGCGGCGGCGTGCACGGCTCTCCCACTCGGCGCGGGACTCTTCTGGTATCGAGCGATCACCCGCATGACGAACGCCCTCCCCGACCAGGGACTGTGGATCTCGCGGCAGATGCTCGCGGCGACCGTGCCCGTCGAGACGCGCTTCGACTTCGGTGCCGGCGGATACGCGCTGGACGCGCAGGACGCCGTGCTGCGCAGCCTCTCCGCCCTCGACCTCGCCACCGCGGTGGCGCGCATCGAGGTGCCGTTGTGGTTCGTCAACGGACAATGGGACCAGCTGCGCGTGAACGAGCGGCTGTTTCAGCGGCTCGCGCCCCAGGCCGAGCTCATCGTGGTGCCCCGCACCACCCACCTCGTCACCGCGATGCGCCCGCGGGTGTTCAACGCCGTGCTCGGAGTCGCGATCGCGAGCGTGGAGAACCGGTCGCACGAGACCCGGGGCGTCCTGCGAGAGCCGTGAGCGCGCCGCCGATCAGCGACAGCACCGCGGCAGCCGCGAAGACCAGCCAGAACCCGCCCACCAGGGCGACGAGGCCGGCTCCGAGCACCGGCCCGATGAGCTGACCGAGCGCGGCGGTGACGGTGACGATCCCGAGATCCCGGGCCGGGCGCCGCGGGTCGGGCAGGAGATCCGTCGCGAACGCGAGTCCCGCCGTCGAGAAGGCGCCGTAGCCGACGCCCATCAGCGCGGCGGCGACGATCGTCGCCTCGAACGTCGGCACGGCCACGAGCACGATCCCTGATGCCGCCTGCACCACGGTCGCGAGGACGGCCGGAGAGCGGCGGTCGCCGGAGCGGTCCGACCACCACCCGACCGCGACGGAGGCCACGACCACGAACAGGGTGTAGACGACGATGAGCAGCAGGAGGTTGTCCTGCGCCGTCGCCACCGGCTGATCCAGCCCGTGCAGCAGGAAGAAGAGGAACAACGCCGTGCCGAGCGCGTTGCCGATGTTGGTCATGAGGCGGCCGGCGAGCATCCGGGAGAAGTCCCGGTCGCGCAACGCCGCGAGCCGCGGTGCCGATCGCGGCGCGGACGCCACCGATGACGACGCCGGCGGATCGGGCAGGAGGAACGCGGCGATGGCTCCCCCGGCGGCCACGACGGCGGCGAGCAGCAGGTAGCCCCCCGCCACGTCGAGCCCGAGCAGCACGACGAG
>DAMDKH010000036.1:5674-13694 GCA_032099965.1 Microbacterium sp. | reverse complement strand
CACGGCGAAGCCCGCATCGGCGAAGCCGCAGACCGGCCCGGCGACCATCGCCACCGCGCAGCGCCTCGTCATCACCTCCGGACCCAAGGCCGGTCTCGAACTCCCGCTCGGCAACGACACCCTCACCATCGGCCGGTCGAGCGAGTCCGCCCTCGTCATCCGCGACGACTACACGTCGAGCCACCACGCACGGCTCGTGCTCCGCGGCGAGGGTTCGAGCGCCGCGATCTCCCATACGGGGAAGATCCGCTCCAACAACCAGGACTCCGGGTACGCCGGGGCGAACCTCTTCGCCGTCGCCGACGGCATGGGCGGTCACGCCGGCGGCGACGTGGCGTCGAGCATCGCCATCCAGCGCCTGGAGCCGCTCGACCACGCGTACGCCACGACCGACGACGCCCAGGCCTCGCTGCAGGCCGCGGCGACGACCGCGGCCGGCGACCTGATCCGCGCGGCGAAGGATCGCCCGGAACTCGCCGGACTCGGCACCACGGTCAGCGCGATCATCATGGTCGACGACTACGCCGTGATCGGCCACATCGGCGACTCGCGCATCTACCTGTACCGCGACGACGCGCTCACCCAGATCACCGCCGACCACACCTTCGTGCAGCGGCTCGTCGACTCCGGACGCATCACCCCCGAGGAGGCGCGGTACCACCCGCGCCGGTCGGTGCTCATGCGGGTGCTGAGCGACATGGACTCCGATCCCGAGCTCGACATGTTCGTCATGCCGACGCAGCCCGGCGACCGGTGGCTGCTCTGCTCCGACGGACTCTCTGGCGTCGTCGACGAGACCCGCATCCTCAAGGCCTTCCGCCTCGACCAACCCCCGGGGCGCACGGCCGACAACCTCCTCAAGCAGGCGCTCGACGGCGGGGCGCCCGACAACGTCACCATCGTCCTCGTCGATGTCGGCGGGCAGCATCCGCTGTCGTCCGGCACGCCGACCATCGTGGGATCGGCCTCCAACCCGTCGGGCGTCATCGTGCCGCCGGTGCGCGCGCCGCGCAGCAACTGGCTGCACCCGGTGCGTCAGGCCGCGAACGACCCCTCGCACTTCGAGCCGGCCGCCGAGTACCTCGAGGAGCTGATCGAGGAGGACCGCCGTCGCGCGACGCGTCGCCGCATCGGCTGGATCGCGGCCATGCTGCTCGTGCTGGGGATGCTCGCCTTCGCCGCGTTCGCCGCGTACAGCTGGACGCAGACCCGCTACTTCGTCGGCGCCGACGACGACAGCGTCGTGATCTTCCAGGGCGTGCAGCAGAACATCGGCCCCATCACGCTCTCGACGCCGGTCGAGGACACCGACATCCTGCTGGCCGACCTGCCGCAGTTCCAGCGCGGAACGGTCGAGCGCACGATCTCGGCGCGCTCGCTGTCGGATGCGATGGCCATCGTCGACCGGCTGCGCGCCGCCGCCGACGCCAACGCGCTGCCCACTCCCCTCCCCACGGAGACCCCGCTGCCGACCCCGGCCCCCACGCCCACGACGGACGGGGGTGAGGGATGAGCACCGACGTCTCCACCGACACCGCCGTCCTCAAGGCGCTCAAGCGTCTGCGGATGCCGCAGACCCAGCGCAATCGCGAGTTCTGGCTGCTGCTGTTCGCGGTGCTCATCGCCGCGGCGTCGCTGACGCTCGTGCAGCTGGGGGCGCTCGGCACCATCGACCCGATGATCCTGGCGATCGGCGGCGGGCTCGCCACGCTCGCCTTCGCCCTGCACATCGTGCTGCGCATCGTCGCCTCGGATGCCGATCCCTTCGTGCTCCCGATCGGCACGCTGCTCACGGGCCTGGGCATCGCGATGATCTACCGCATCGACATCGCCAAGAGCCTGACGGGGTGGAACGCGTACTCGACCAAGCAGCTCGCGTGGACGGCGCTGTCGCTGGCCGGGGCGATCACGCTCGTCATCCTGCTGCGCAACTACCGCGTGCTCTTCCGGTACACGTACATCTTCGGCCTGGCGGGCATCCTCCTGCTGCTGCTGCCCTTCGTGCCGGGCCTGCGCATCCCCGACGCGAACGCCCAGGTGTGGGTCTCGCTCGGGGGCCTCTTCGCCTTCCAGCCCGGCGAGATCGCGAAGATCTGCCTGGCCATCTTCTTCGCCGGCTATCTCGTGCGCACCCGCGAGAGCCTGACGTCGGTGGGCACGCGGTTCCTCGGCATGACCTGGCCGCGGATGCGCGAGCTCGGGCCGGTGCTCGTGGTGTGGGCGATCTCGCTCGGCATCATCGTCATCCAGCGCGACCTCGGCACCGGAACCCTCATCTTCGGCCTGTTCATCGCGATGCTCTACGTCGCCACCGGCAAGACCAGCTGGGTGGTGATCGGTCTCGGCCTCGTCGCCGCAGGCGTCGCCGTCGCCACGCAGATCCTCAGCTACGTGCGCGGCCGCTTCATCAACTGGCTGTTCCTCTTCGATCCCGAGCAGGTCGACCCCGACGGCCCCGGCTTCCAGCCCATGCAGGGCCTGTTCGGTCTCGCGCGCGGCGGGCTGATGGGCACCGGATGGGGCCAGGGCCGGCCGGAGGTGACGCCCCTCGCGCACAGCGACTACATCATCACCAGCCTCGGCGAGGAGATCGGGCTCATCGGCCTGTTCGCGATCCTCTGCCTCTACATGGTGTTCGTCAGCCGCGGCATCCGCATCGGCCTCGCCGGGCAGGACGACTTCGGCAAGCTGCTGGCCACGGGCCTGTCGTTCACCATCGCCCTGCAGGTGTTCATCATGGTCGGCGGCGTGACGCGCCTCATCCCGCTGACCGGCCTCACCACTCCGTTCCTCGCCGCGGGCGGCTCGTCGCTGATCGCCAACTGGCTGATCATCGCCCTGCTGCTGCGCATCTCCGACGGCGTCCGCCGGCAACCGAGAGTGGTGATCGGATGACTCAGACCACGACCATCCCGGGAGGTGCCGCATGACCAAGGAACTGCGCCGCCTCAGCGTCGTGATGCTCTTCATGTTCATCGCGCTGTTCGCATCGACGAGCGTCATCCAGGTCGTGCAGGCCGACGCGCTCTCGCAGAACGGCAACAACAGGCGTACCCAGCTCGACAGCTACGAGATCCAGCGCGGATCGATCATCGTCGACGGCGTGGCGATCGCCTCGTCGACGCCGAGCGACGACCGCTACCAATACCAGCGCGCGTATGCCGACGCGCCGATGTGGGCCCCCGTCACCGGGTACTTCAACGCGGCCCTCGACTCGCGCACCGGCATCGAGAAGGCGATGAACGCCGACCTCTCGGGCACCGGGTCGAGCGCGTTCCTTTCGGAGATCGACCGCATCCTCTCGGGGCAACCGCAACGCGGATACAGCGTGGAGCTCTCGCTCGACGCCGCCGCGCAGAAGGCGGCCTACGACGCCCTCGGCGGCCTCAAGGGGGCGGTGGTCGCCATCGAGCCGAAGACCGGCCGCATCCTGGCGCTCGTCTCGACCCCGGGCTTCGACACGAACCTCCTCGCCACGCACGATGCCGACGCGGCGAACGCGACCTACGACCAGCTGGTCGACGACCCGACCAAGCCGTTGTCGAACCGGGCCATCGCCGGCGACCTCAACCCGCCGGGATCGACGTTCAAGCTCGTCGTCGCCGCCGCCGCGTTCGAGAGCGGCGAGTACTCCCCCGACTCCGTGCTGCCCAACCCCGTGTCGTACACGCTGCCGGGGTCGAGCAGCCGCGTGTCCAACGCGTGGGGCGGCACCTGCGGCCCGGGCGAGACCGTGAGCATCGCCGAGGCGATCCGGTTGAGCTGCAACATCCCCATGGCGGAACTCGCCGTGGAGCTGGGCGACGACGCCGTGCGCGAGATGGCCGAGAAGTTCGGGTACAACCGCAGCTTCGAGATCCCCCTCGCATCGACGGCATCGAGCTACCCGCGCGCGCTCGACGACGCGCAGACGGCCCTCAGCGGCTTCGGACAGGGGCAGGTCACCGCCACGCCGCTGCAGATCGCCATGATCTCGGCCGGCATCGCCAACCAGGGCGTCGTGATGAACCCGCGCATGGTCGACCAGGTGATCGGCAACGACCTCTCGGTCGTGCGGTCCTACGAGGACAGCGAGTTCGGTCGTGCCCTCGAGGCCGACGTCGCCGACGAGGTCACCGACGCGATGGTGGCGAGCGTCTCGGACGGCGCTGCGCAGGGTGCAAGAATAGACGGGATCGACGTGGCCGGTAAGACCGGAACCGCTGAGAACGGAAACAAGCCGCACACGTTGTGGTTCACCGGCTTCGCGCCGGCGGACGACCCGGCGGTGGCAGTAGCGGTCGTCGTCGAAGACGGCGGAGGACAGGGTCAGTCCGGATCCGGCGACACGATCGCCGCTCCGATTGCGAAGAAGGTCATAGAGGCGGTGCTGGGCAGATGAGGCCGACGCAGGGTGTGTCGTTCGGTGGTCGTTACGAGCTGCAATCGCGGATCGCGATCGGTGGCATGGGCGAGGTGTGGGAGGCGACGGATCACGTCATCGGGCGTACCGTCGCGATCAAGATCCTCAAAGACGAGTACATGGGCGACCCCGGGTTCCTCGAGCGCTTCCGCGCCGAGGCCCGTCACGCCGCACTCGTCAACCACGAGGGCATCGCGAGCGTGTTCGACTACGGCGAGGAGAACGGCAGCGCCTACCTCGTCATGGAGCTCGTGCCGGGCGAGGCCCTGTCGACGATCCTCGAACGCGACGGTGCGCTGAACGCCGACAAGACGCTCGACATCGTCGCGCAGACGGCATCCGCCCTGCAGGCCGCGCACGCCGCCGGCCTCGTGCACCGCGACATCAAGCCGGGCAACCTGCTCATCACGCCCGACGGTCGCGTCAAGATCACCGACTTCGGCATCGCACGCATCGCCGACCAGGTTCCGCTCACCGCGACCGGTCAGGTCATGGGAACCGTGCAGTACCTCTCGCCGGAGCAGGCGTCCGGTCACCCGGCCTCGCCCGCGACCGACACGTACTCGCTGGGGATCGTGGCCTACGAGTGCCTCGCGGGTCGCCGTCCGTTCACCGGCGAGTCGCAGGTGGCGATCGCCATGGCGCAGATCAACGAACAGCCCCCGCCGCTGCCGCCGACCGTGCCGATCCCCGTGCAGAACCTCGTGATGGCGATGATCGCGAAGAAGCCGAGCGATCGCCCCTCGTCGTCCGCCACCGTCGCCCGCGCCGCGCAGGCGCTGCGCCGCGGTGACCTGAACTCCGCAGCCATCGCGGTGCCCGCCATCGCGACCGGCGGCATCGCGGCCGATGACGACGCCACCCGCATGCTCTCGACGGGAGACGACGGCACGACCCGTCTGCTCCCGACGACCGCCCAGGTGCCGACCGGCGCCGAGGCGGCCGCCCTCGACGAGGGTGCGAAGAAGAAGAAGAAGCGCAGTCCGTGGACATGGCCGCTCATCGCGCTCATCGCGCTGCTCGTGATCGTGCTCGTCGGCACCGTCTTCGCCCTCATGAACCCGGGCGACAGCGACGCGGATCCGACCCCCACGGCGACGACCTCGCGGAGTGCCACGCCCTCGGCCACCCCGACGGAGACCGAGCCCCCCGCACCCGAGCCCGTCGACGTCGACGCCCTGCAGCTTCCGGGCATGACGTGCGACGCCGCGATGGCGGTCGCCCGTGACGCGGGCCTCGTGCCCAACTGCGTCACCGGATCGACCATGGCTCCGTCGGCCGATCTCGCGCAGACCGTCGAGCGTGTCGAGCCGCGCGGCTCGATCGAGGTGGGCAGCGAGATCACCCTGTTCCTCTACGCGGACCAGGCAGAGGTCGGTGCGCCGACGAACGCACCGACGTTCTCCGGCACGTTCGTCGAGGGCGGCTCCGCGACCATCAGCTGGACCCCCTTCCAGTGCCCGAACGGCACCGGGACGCTCTCGTCGTACGAGGTCACGATCACCAACGCGTCGTTCGCAGGACCCGGCCAGCCGGCCGTGACCACGAAGAGCTTCGGACCGGGCGAGACGACCGCGGGCATCTCGGTCGACTTCGGCAAGGCGGGCCAGGTCGTGACCGGCACGTACAAGGCTTTCTGCGGCGATCGCGAGTCCGGCACCTCCCCGCAGGGGCAGTCGAGCGCCATCCAGGGCGCGGCCGTCGACCCCGGCACGGGCACCGACGGCGGAGACAGCGGGAACACAACCGGCTGAGGGTAGCCTTTACTCCACATCACATCTCGTCCGGTCGTCCCAGGGGGTTCATCCGTGTCCACAGAGCCACGCGTTCTCGCGGGGAGATACCGCGTCGACGAGCTCATCGGCCACGGCGGCATGGCGAAGGTCTACCGGGGGTACGATCTGACGCTCGGGCGCGACATCGCCATCAAGATCCTCGACGCCGACCTCGCCCGCGACACCGCCTTCCGCACCCGGTTCCGCCTCGAGGCGCAGGCCGCGTCGCGCATGTCGCACCCGTCGATCGTGCGCGTCTTCGACGCCGGCGACTCGGGAGCGGACCCGTCGTCCGACGACCCGCCGTACATCGTGATGGAGCTCGTGCACGGCCGTCTGCTCAAAGACATCATCTCGGCCGGACCCGTGCCGCTCGACGACGCGGTGCGCTACGTCGACGGCATTCTCGAGGCCCTCGACTACTCCCACCGCGCGGGCGTCGTGCATCGAGACATCAAGCCGGGCAACGTCATGATCCTGCCCGACGGCAAGGTGAAGGTGATGGACTTCGGCATCGCCAGGGCCGTCTCCGACTCGTCGTCGACCGTCGCCCAGACGACGCAGATCATCGGCACGGCCGCCTACTTCTCCCCGGAGCAGGCGAAGGGCGAGCCGGTCGACGCGCGCGCCGACCTCTACTCCACCGGCATCGTGCTCTACGAGCTCCTCACCGGCCGGCAGCCGTTCCGCGGCGAGTCCCCGGTGGCGGTCGCCTACCAGCACGTCAGCGAGACGCCCCTGCCCCCGACGGAGCTGAACGAGAGCGTGCCGGGAGCCCTCGACCCGATCGTGCTGCGGGCGCTCGCGAAGGACCCGTACCAGCGCTATCCGGATGCCGCGCACTTCCGCGCCGCGCTCGACGGCGCCGTGACCGGTGCCGCTCCCACCCGCAAGCAGCTCGGCGCGCTCACCAGCGAGCTCTACGGACCGAACCCCCGCCAGGCGCAGGAGACCGCCCGGTCGCTGCGTCAGCTCAGCTCCGACACCACCATGACCCGCACGCAGTCGGGTCCTCCGGTCGCCTGGATCTGGGCCGGGGTCGCGCTGCTCGCGGTGCTCATCGCCTCAGTGCTGTTCTGGGTGGTCACCGTGCGCACCCCCGAGGTCCCCGACACGTCGCGCGTGCTGCCCGACCTCGTCGACGTGGCCTCCGACCGCGCCCAGGACGACCTCGCGCAGCTGGGGCTCAAGGCCAAGATCGTGCTGGAGTCGAGCTCCGAGGTGGGCGACGGCAACGTCATCCGCACCGACCCGCAGTCCGGCACCGCCGTCACGGAGGGCGACCTCGTGACGCTGTACGTGTCGACCGGCCAGGAGATGGTCGTCGTGCCCGCGGTCGAGGGGATGGGACTCGAAGCCGCCAAGAACGCGCTCACCGAGGCGGGACTGCTGGTGGGCACGGTCATCCAGCGCAACGACAACACGCTGGCGGCCGACACCGTGATCTCGGCGAGCGTGCCGGCCGAGTCCTCCGTGCCCCCCAAGTCGATCGTGAACCTGGAGGTCGCGAGCGGCCGGGTCACGGTGCGCGACCTGTTCGGGTTCACCGTCGATGCGGCCAAGCAGGAGCTGGAGCTGCTGGGGCTCACGTCGACGACCGTCGAACTTCCCGACTGCCCCGCGAAGGATCCGGCGACGGTGCAGTCGATGTCGGTGGCGCCGGGCGACGTGCCCGTCGGCTCGAACGTCGAGCTGCGGTACTGCACCGGCGCGGGCTGAGTCCCGCCGCACGTCCGCTCGCTGGATCGGTGGCGCCGGTCAGGCGGGAGGCGCCACGAGCGGCCCGAGCCCGACGGCACGCGCGACCGCATCCGCATCGCCGCACGCAGCGAGCCAGTTGGCG
>DAMDKH010000036.1:0-5491 GCA_032099965.1 Microbacterium sp. | reverse complement strand
GACCCCGAGCGAGTGGTACCTCCCCGCGTCGAACGGCGACGGGATGCCGTCGAACAGCGCGGAGCCGTCGTGCTGCACCGGTGAGACCATGCCGTGCATCAACTCCGGCGCCTCGGTCACCGGCGCCCCGAAGGCCTCCGCGATGACCTGATGCCCCAGGCACACGCCGAGCAGCGGCATCCGGCGGGCGGCGGCGAGGTGCACGGCCTCGAGCGACACCCCGGCGTCGCGGGGCGCGCCGGGACCGGGCGACAGCATCACCGCGTCGACGCGGGAGAGCAGGTCGTCGAGTTCCTGCACGCCGACGGCATCCGCCTCGATGAGGTCGGTGTCCGCTCCGAGTTGCTGCAGGTAGCCGACGAGCGTGTGCACGAAGCTGTCGTGGTTGTCGACCACGAGCACGCGGGTCATTCGAGGTCGACCTCGCCCGGGTTGACGAGCGGGCTGACCCAGGGGAACACGTACCAGAACAGGCCGTAGAGGACGGCGGCCACGAGCACGAGCACGATGAGCAGCCGGATCCACCAGGGACCGGGAAGCAGGCGCCAGAAGGCGGCGTACATGGGTTCTCCTCGTGGGTCAGAGCGACGGCCCGGCCGGCGGGGGCGGCGGATCGGTCAGGGCGGAGGGCGGACCCTCGGCGCGGGGCTGGAAGCTCTCGAAGACGCCGTAGGCGACGATGCGCTCGGCGAGCGAATAGAGCGGCGAGCAGGCCGTGAGGGTGATGTACCGCTCCCCGGTGGCCACCTCGGGCATCTGCGGAACGTCGGCGAGCACCTCGGTCTGCGTGGGCTTGACGTACTCGAGCGTGCGGAAGCGGTACGTGTACCACCCGTCGGGCGTCTCGACGACGATCGCGTCGCCGATCTGCAGCTTGTCGAGCTGGTTGAACGGCTTGCCCCACGTGGTGCGGTGCCCGGCCATGGCGAAGTTGCCGACCTCGCCCGGCATCTTCGAGTTGGTGTAGATGCCGATGCCGAGGTCGTCGAGGGTGCGCGCCCGGGTCGTCCCCCCGTAGATGCCCTTGATGTAATCGGTGCCGAAGCGCGGGATGTGCATGACGCCGAGCTTCTCGGTCTCGGCGGGATGCGCCGGGATCACGGGTTCGTAGGTCGTGGACCCGTCGTCGCCCACCACGGCGGGGGGCGCCTCGGGCACCGGTCCTGCGGCATAGGCCGCCACGGTCGCGGCGCCCTCCTCGTTCTTCTGGGCGTTGATGATGATGTCGCCGATCCACATCTGCCACGCGACGAACAGCAGCACGAGGACGCCGGCGGTGAGCAGGAGCTCACCCAGCACACTCGCGAAGGTCGCCCGGGAGCGCGGACGCGACCGCCGCGCGCGTCGCCCCCCAGGCACGACAGATGCAGTCATGGCGTGATCCTATCCCGGGAACCTGTGGGCGCAGCATCGCTCTGCGGGTGCCGTCACCCGCTTTCGGTACACTGTCGGAATGGCACGAGACCGCAAGCCCGAAGAACCCGTCATCGAGCGCGCCGAAGGCGACGTCGCACCCAACGCCGTGTGGTTCAAGCCGGTCATGGTCGGCTTCATGCTGCTGGGGCTCATCTGGATCCTCGTCTTCTACATCTCGGGTCAGCAGTTCCCCATCCCCGGTCTGGGCAGCTGGAACCTCGGGATCGGCCTGGGCATCGCCCTCATCGGCTTCCTCATGACCACGCGCTGGCGCTGACGCCACGCTCGTCAGCAGAACGAAGGCCCCTCGCTCCGGCGAGGGGCCTTCGTCGTTCTACACATCCGTCCACCGAGTTATCCACCGACTTATCCACAGCCTGGGGAGAATTACACCGATGTTATTCACACCTGTTAACAGACCTGTTAACAACCGCTGATCAGGCGAGGATCAGAAGCGGGGGAACGATGAACACGATCGCGAGCAGGGCGATCGTCACCGCCGCGAGGGCCACGATCTGCCAGATGCGCTGATCGCGCCGCTTGGTCTTCACCAGGATGAACGCGACGAGCGCACCGATCAGGAGTCCGCCGAGGTGCGCCTGCCACGAGATGCGTCCGCCGCCGAACACCAGCCCGTAGACGAAGTTGATGCCCAGGATGACGAGGATGCCGGTGACGTTCGCCCCGAGGTGGCGCCCGACGATGAAGAGGGCGGCCATGAGGCCGAAGATCGCTCCGGACGCACCGACCGTCGGCTGCCCGGGGTCGAGGACGGCGACCATCACCGAGCCGCCGAGTCCGCTGATGAGATAGAGCGCGAGGAAGCGCGCGCGGCCGAGCATGGGCTCGAGGCCCTGCCCGAGCATCCACAGGGCCAGCATGTTGAGGGCGAGGTGGATGAAGCCGCCGTGCGCGAAGACCGCGGTCAGCAGACGCCAGGGCTGGAACGGCGCCCCGGAGAGCTCGGGGTAGAGATAGGCCGCGGCGAACACCATCTGCGAGGTGATCAGTTCGCCCAGCCCGGGGATGAGCTGCAGCAGTCCGATGAACGACGTGACGGCGAGCAGCACGTACGTCACCATCGGGCGTCCGGACCGGGTGGTGCCCATCACCCCGGCACCGCCGCCGCGCCAGCGGCGTTCGGCGCGCTTCTGGGCGGGCGTGCGGTTCTTGCGCTCGGCCTTCATGCACTCCGGGCAGATCACGCCGACCGGCGCCGGCGTCTGGCACTCCGGGCAGACCGTGCGCAGGCAGCGCTGGCAGAGCACGAAGCTCTGCCGATCCGGATGCCGGTAGCAGAAGTTGTCGCTGTTGCGGGAGAACTCAGGCGTCGTCATCCGGATCGGCCGAAGCTGTCGTCAGGCGGAGACGACGTCGATCGAGTGCAGCACGACCGGCTCGATGGGGCGGTCGCCCGCCGCGGTCGGCACGGCCGAGATCTTGTCGACGACAGCCCGCGACGCGTCGTCGGCCACCTCGCCGAAGATGGTGTGCTTGCCCTGGAGCCAGGGGGTCGGGTCGGTCGTGATGAAGAACTGCGAGCCATTGGTGCCCTCGGCCTGGCCGGTGATGGCGTTGCGGCGCAGACCGGCGTTCGCCATGGCGAGGATGTAGGGCTCGGTGAAGTTCAGCTCGGGGCTGATCTCGTCGTTGAAGTTGTAGCCCGGGCCGCCGACGCCCTGACCGAGCGGGTCGCCGCCCTGGATCATGAAGTTCGGGATGATGCGGTGGAAGACGACGTCCTTGTAGAGGGGGCCCTCGCCGGGCTTGCCCGTGGCGGGGTGCGTCCACTCCTGGGTGCCGTCGGCCAGGCCGACGAAGTTCTTGACCGTCTTCGGGGCCTGGTCGCCGAAGAGGTTGATGACGATGTCACCGTGGTTGGTGTGCAGGGTTGCGACGTGGGAAGCGTGAGGCATGGAACCATTCTCGCAGAGCCTGCATGGAGGGAGCCCGCGTTCTGCCGGTGTTGCCCCCAGATGTCAAGGGGCGGCGATTCCCTCCCCCCTTCCAGCCTGGTCTGGCAGTATGGGGAACCCGTACTCCACATGGACAGGAGAGCAACGTGAGCCTCAGCCGTAAGCGGAAGAAGCAACTGCGTCGTCTGCAGAAGGACGCGAACCAGCTCTGGGAGGCCCAGCAGGAGCTCGTCGGGCATGCTGCCGGCGTCGCCCGTGAAGCGGGTCGCCAGCTCGGCAACTTCAACCGGGAGCAGGTCGTCCCGGTCGTGCAGGACACCTACAACCGCCGCCTCGCGCCGGTCGTGAGCCCGGTCGTCAAGGCCGGCAAGCACGTCGTCGACGACAAGGTGGTCCCGGTGATCGGCGGTGTCGTGGGCAGCGCCCTGACCGCCTGGGACGTCGCCAACGCCAAGCGTCACGGCCTCTCGGCACCCGCCTCGCACAAGAAGAGCAAGAAGGCCGCCAAGAAGGGCGGCGGAGTCGGCTCGATCATCGCCGTCGTGCTCGGCGCGGCCGCCGCAGTCGGCGTGCTGTACGCCGCGTGGACCGCACTGCGTGCCGACGACGAGCTCTGGGTCGCGGACGACCCGCTCTCCGCGCCCGACGCGTGACCGCAGCATCCCCCGACCCGCACGCGCGGGTCACCGAAGCCGCCGCTGCTCGCGGACTCGACATCGAGATCCGCGAGCGGCCGGAGGCGGGGAGCCTGTACGAGGCCGCCGAACTGCTCGGCCTCCAGCCTTCCGACATCGTCAAGACGCTCGTGGTCAAGCGCGCCGACGACACCTACCTCTTCGCCCTCGTGCCGGGCGGGCGGTCGATCTCCTGGCCCAAGCTGCGCGCCGTCGTCGGCGTGAACAAGCTGCGCCTCCCCGAGCCGGAAATCGCTCTCGCAGCGACCGGTTACGAACGCGGCACCATCGTGCCGATCGGCAGCACGAACGCCTGGCCGGTCTTCGCCGACGCCTCGATCGTCGGTCGTCGCATCGCCATGGGGGCCGGCGCCCACGGACACAGCCTCTTCGTCGACGCGGACGCCCTCATCGCCGCGTACGACGCGACCGTGGCCGACATCTCGGAACCCGAGAAGCCGCGCGCCTGAACTCCCGGCGACGACGCGATGAACGGTCGCGACGCGCCCGAGGAAACCGCTGTTCCGAGGCCGTTCTCATCACGGCTGGAGAACGGTTCGGCGGGTCTCTTGACACCGACTCATTCCAGGGCATAAACATTGTCTTGCGAGGCCGTCGTCCCCCACCGTGACGACCTCGCCGGGCAGGGGAGGCCCTTCGTTCGTCACGCTCCGGCGTGCGCGAAACATCTCCGCGCCCGTCCCCACAACCGGAGATGAAGGACCCCCTTATGCGTGCAACCATCCGCCGCGCCGTCGAGGCGCACAAGGCACAGCGTGAAGAGAACGGCGAAGCCGGCTTCTCGCTCATCGAGCTCATCATCGTGGTCGTGATCCTCGGCATCCTCGCCGCGATCGCGATCCCGATCTTCCTCAACATCCAGCAGGATGCCACCGACAGCGCCGGCGAGACCGTCGCCGCGAACGCCGCGTCGCAGGCCGCCGCCCAGATGGCGCAGGGCAAGACCGTCGACGAGATCAACACGGGTCTGGCCTCGAACTTCGAGGACGAGAAGGCGACGGCTGTGGCGCTCGACAGCGGCACGACCAACGGCGACATCGACAGCATCTGCGTCTCGGTGACGTATGTCGGAGCCTCCAGCAACCCGCTGACCGCCGGCCCCGGCTGCTGATCCACCCCGCACCACCCCGCCGGGTCGGCGCCTCGCGCCGGCCCGGCGTTCTCTCTCCACCCCCACTCCCTCCAGAAGGGAGCCCGACCATCCGTCCCCCCACGGCAGATGACGGCTTCAGCCTCGTCGAGGTCATCATCGCGATGTTCCTGCTCGCGGTGCTCGCCCTCGCCGTGCTCCCGCTCATGATCGGCGTCGCCCAGACGAGCTCCGGCAACCGGACCCTCGCCAGCGCGAACACCTTCGCGAACTCCCAGCTCGCGCCGATCCGCGCCGCGTTCCCCACCGCCACCGCGTCGCGGGGTTGCGGCGACGCCCGCACCGCCCTTCCGCGCACCGGCGTCGTCGACCCC
>DAMDKH010000035.1:0-14002 GCA_032099965.1 Microbacterium sp. | reverse complement strand
GGGCTTTCAGGCGACGGCGTGCATCCATCCCTCGCAGGTCGGCACGATCCGGGAGGCGTACCGGCCCGATCCTGCCGTCGTCGCCTGGGCGCGCGGGGTGCTCGCCGCGGCGGAGGGAGAGCGGGGCGTCTTCCGCTTCGAGGGCCGGATGGTCGACGAGCCCGTGCTCCGCCACGCGCGGTCCGTCATCGCCCGGGCGTCCTGACGACCGGGCTCAGAGCAGGACGTTCTGCTCGATCAGCCGCAGGGAACCGGGGGAGGACTCGAAGCGGGTGACGGATCCGTTGCGGATCACGTCGCCCCCCCGCGGCAGGGTGCCCCCGGACACGTGGTCGATCAGCGCCCGGATCACCCCGCCGTGCGCGACGACGATCACGGATTCCGCCACAGGCGCCGACCGTCGACGCGCGTCGACCGCGATGCGGTCGAGGGCGTGCAGGGCGCGGTCCGCGACGTCCCCCAGGGTCTCGGCGCCGGGCACCTCGGCGTCCCAATCGCCGAAGGACGCGAGGTAGTCGGCCACGAGCATGCCCTCGCCGACACCGAACTCCCGCTCCCGCAGGTCGGGCACGAGCACCGGACCGTCGAGGCCGATCTCGGCCGCGATGATCTCGGCCGTCTCACGCGCCCGGGCGAGCGGGCTCGAGTAGATCGCGTGGTGCCTCGACCCGCCCAGCTGCCCGGCGGCCCAGCGGGCGTCGGCCCGGCCCGTATCGTTGAGGGGGATGTCGGTCGACCCCTGGATGCGGCGGTCGAGGTTCCAGTCGGTCTGTCCGTGGCGGACGAGGGTCAGCAGAGTCACGTGAGGAGTTCCTGGAGGGCGGGGAGCACGTCGCTCGTGCCCGAGGCGATGGTGACGTGCGCCCAGGCATCCGCGCGCGTGGGCTCGCGATTGACGATGATCAGGGGGATGCCGCGGCGACGGGCGCGTTCGACCAGACGCACGCCGGAGTTCACCACGAGCGACGAGCCAGCGACGATGAGGGCGGTGCTCGCGCGCAGCAGTGACTCGGCGGCGCGGAACCGGTCCAGCGGCACGTACTCGCCGAAGAAGACGACGTCGGGCTTCAGCATGCCGTCGCAGACCGTGCAGCGAGGGATCAGGAACCCCTCGACCGACTCCGGCAGCACGTCGCCGTCCGGAGCGAGCCGCACGTTCTCCGGCACCGTGATCCAGGGGTTGAGCTCTTCGATCTGCACGGCGACGTCGCGGCGGTCGAAGACCTGCCCGCAGCGCAGGCACAGCACGCGGCGCATGGTGCCGTGCACCTCGATGACGTGCGAGCTGCCGGCGCGCAGATGCAGACCGTCCACGTTCTGCGTGATGACCCCGCTCACGACGCCGGAGGCCTCCATCTCGGCCAGCGACAGGTGGCCCCGGTTCGGCTCGGCCCGCGCGAACGCGCGCCAGCCCAGATGCCCGCCCACCCAGTAGCGACGGCGCGCGGCCTCATCGCCCAGATAGGTCTGGATCGTCATGGGGTTGTTGCGCGGGGTGGCGCCTTCGCCGCGGTAGGCGGGGATGCCCGAGTCGGTCGACACGCCGGCCCCCGTGAGCAGAGCGATGCGGGTTCCCCGGAGGAGACCGGCTGCCTTCTCGATGCGGAACCGGATGTCCTCGTCTGCGCTCGTCGTCACGGCACCTCCTCTGCGATTCTACGGGGCCATCACCGCGCCGGCGTCGGGGACGCCACCGGCGTGCGACAGTGGAGGCCTATGGAGATCGTGCACATCGACACCGCGGACGACCCCCGGCTGGACGACTACCGCTCGCTGACCGACACGGCGCTTCGGCTGCGCACCGAGACCGCGACGGGGCTGTACATCGCCGAGTCGTCGAAGGTGATCGAACGCGCCGTCGGCGCCGGTCATCGGCCGCGTGCCGTCATGGTGCAGGAGCGCTGGCTCCCCGGCATCGCCGACCTGCTCGGCGACTCCGAGGTGCCGGTGTACGTCGTTCCCGATGCGGTCGCCGAGGCGGTCACGGGGTATGCCGTGCATCGCGGAGCCCTCGCCTCCGTGCACCGGCCCGTGCTCCCCGGAGTGGCGGAGACGGTGGCGGGCGGACGGCTGGTCGTCGTGCTCGAGGGCATCAACGACCATGCCAACACCGGCGCGGCGTTCCGCGCGGCGGCCGGTCTCGGTGCCGACGCCGTGCTCGTGTCTCCGCGGTGCGCCGACCCGCTCTACCGCCGCAGCGTGCGCGTGAGCATGGGCACGGTGTTCCAGGTCCCGTGGACGCGGATCGTCGACTGGGACGAGGCCGTGCAGGAGCTGCGCGACGCCGGTTACCAGATCGCCGCGCTGGCGCTGGATGCGCAGGCCGTCGGTCTCGACGCCTACGTGGAGACCCGGCCCGCGAAGGTCGCCCTCCTGCTGGGGTCGGAGGGCGAGGGGCTGTCTCCCGCGGCCCTCGCGAGCGCCGACCGCACGGTGATGATCTCGATGTCCGGGGGCGTCGACTCGCTGAACGTCGCCTCGGCGGCCGCTGTCGCGCTCTGGGCGCTCACGCACTGACGCGCGTCACGGCCGGTCGCCTGTGCGGCTCTCCGGGAGGACGATCGGCGCCGGCTCCGGACGCTTCGCAGCGATGTGGTCTCCTGACGACTGGTGACGCAGACGTCGGAGCACCCACGGCATGAGGTGCTCGCGGGCCCAGCCGAGGTCCTCGGCTCGCGCCTCCCGCCAGGTGCGCAGCGGAAGCGGCTCGGGCTGCATCGACTCCAGCTCGTTCGGCACGTTGAGCGCGCGCAGCACCATCCGTGCGACCTCGTGGTGCCCGAGGGTGTTGTAGTGCAGGCGGTCATCCGCGAAGAACCGCGGGTCCTGCACCACCTTCAGCGCCCACTGGTCGGCGACGATGCAGTCGTGGCGTTCGGCGATGGCCCGCACGTTCTCGTTATAGATGGCCACCTTGCCCCGGAACGGCCGGAAGACGGGCGTGAAGGCGGTGTCGATCGCCGTGAACAGAATCACGGCCGCGCCCGTCGACGCGAGGCGGGCGACCGCGTCGTCGAGCTGCGCGGCGATCGCGTCGGGGTCGGTGCCGGGGCGGATGACGTCGTTGCCCCCGGCACAGATCGAGACGAGATCCGGGCCGAGCGCCACCGCGGGTTCGATCTGCTCCCGCACGATCTGCGCGATCAGCCGTCCGCGCACCGCGAGGTTGGCGTAGGCGAAGTCGTCGACCTGCCGGGAGAGGACTTCGGCGACGCGATCCGCCCAGCCGCGATTCCCGCCGGGAACGGCAGGATCCGGGTCTCCGATTCCTTCGGTGAACGAGTCGCCGACGGCGACGAAGCGGCGCCACGGGTGCGGGGTCTCGTTGGGGACGTACGGGCTCCGGGTCGAATCCTGGTCGGTCATCCAGCTCTCCTTCGCGAACGCGCGTCGAGGCGAGGGTGGTCCCGGCGCACCCGAGAGCCTACTCCGACGCACACGACGCGACGGGGCGGGCGCCGATGTCGGAGGGGAGCGATTATCGTTGATCCGATGCTCTCTCCGTCCTTTCCCCAGCGTGCTCCGTGGGGAACCGCCAACAAGCTGCGTGCGTGGCAGCAGGAGGCCCTGGAGCAGTACTTCGAAGCCGATCAGCGCGATTTCCTCGTCGCGGCGACACCCGGGGCAGGCAAGACCACCTTCGCGCTCACCCTCGCCGTCGAACTGATGCGCGCAGGCGAGGTGAACCGCGTGATCGTGGTGGCGCCCACCGAGCACCTCAAGACGCAGTGGGCCGACGCGGCCGCGCGCGTGCACATCCGCCTCGACCCGGCCTTCAAGAACAGCCACTGGGCGCCGGCGCGGCATTATCACGGCGTCGTCGTCACGTACGCGCAGGTCGCGGCGAAGTCCTCCGTCCACCGCCACCTCACCGAGGACGCGAAGACCCTCGTCATCCTCGACGAGGTGCACCACGGCGGCGACGCGCTCAGCTGGGGAGACGCCATCCGCGACGCCTACGGGCCGGCCAGACGGCGGCTGCTGCTCTCGGGCACGCCGTTCCGCAGCGACACCGCGCCGATCCCGTTCGTGGAGTATCACCCCGACGAATCGGGCGCCCGCATCTCGCGCACCGACTACAACTACGGCTACGGGCGTGCCCTCGCCGACGGCGTCGTGCGCCCGGTGCTCTTCCACATGTACGCGGGCAAGATGCGGTGGCGCACCAGCTCGGGCGATGAGCTCGAGACGCATCTCGGGCAGGACAACACCAAGGACGTCACGTCGCAGGCCTGGCGCACGGCGCTCGACCCCGAGGGGGAGTGGATGCCGGCGGTGCTGTCCGCCGCCGACCGCCGGCTCACCGAGATCCGCCATCACATCCCCGATGCCGGGGGTCTCGTGCTGGCGACCGATCAGACGGTGGCGCGTGCCTACGCCAAGATCCTGCACAGCATCACCCGTCAGCAGCCCACGATCGTGCTGTCCGACGACGCCACCGCCTCGGAGCGGATCGAGAAGTTCAGCGCGAGCGACGATCGGTGGATGGTCGCGGTGCGCATGGTGTCCGAGGGCGTCGACGTTCCCCGGCTGGCGGTCGGGGTGTACGCCACCTCGTCGTCGACGCCGTTGTTCTTCGCCCAGGCCATCGGTCGGTTCGTGCGGGCTCGGCGCCGCGGTGAGGCGGCGAGCGTCTTCCTGCCCCAGGTGCCGGTGCTCATGGGGCTGGCCAACGAGATGGACAAGCAGCGCGACCACGCCCTCGACCGCCAGTCGAAAGACGACGACGGTCTCGAGGACTCGCTGCTCGAGAGTGCGAATCGCGAGGACGATGCCTCCGATGCCCTCACCCAGGAGTTCAGCTACCAGGCGTTGTCGTCCGTGGCGCACTTCGACCGGGTGGTCTTCGAGGGGCAGGAGTTCGGTCAGCTCGCCGAACCGGGTTCGCCCGAGGAGGAGGAGTTCATCGGCTTCCCCGGTCTGCTCGAACCCGAGCACGTGCACGAACTGCTCATGCAGCGCCAGGCGCGGCAGTCGCGTCTCCGCGAAGCGCGCGAGGCGAAGGCGGGCCCGGAGGAGACGACCACCCTCCCGGCACCGCTGCACCGCACGCTGAAGGAGCAACGTCAGCTGCTCAACAGCCTGGTGGGGCTGTACGCGCGGCAGAAGGGCGAGCCGCACGGAGCCGTGCATGCCGAGTTGCGGCGCATCTGCGGAGGGCCGGCGGTGGCGCAGGCCACGGTCACGCAGTTGCAGGCGCGGATCGACGTGCTGCGCAAGCGCGTGCGCTCCTGAGCACTGACAGCTTCGGAGCCCCGAAATGCTGGCAATCGCGGCCCCGACGGGTTGTGGGGCGCGGGCCACGGCTAGCGTGGAACGGTTGCCCGAACGCCCTGGAGGATGCATGACCGCCCCGCTCGCCGAGCCCACCGCCGCTGACCGCCGACGCTGGGCGCGCCACCTCGTCGAAGAGCGCGCAGAGGGCCGCGTCTACCAGCGTCTCGCCGAGCGCCGCACCGGGGAGGAGCGCGACATCCTCCTGCGGCTCGCCGATGCCGAGCGGCGTCACGAGCAGCACTGGATCGACCTTCTCGGCGGCACCCCGACGAGGTTGCCCCGCGCCGGCATCCGTTCTCGCCTCCTCGGCTGGATGGCGGGCCGCTTCGGTTCGATCTTCGTGCTGGCGCTCGCGCAGAGCGCCGAGGCGCGCTCTCCCTACGACTCCGAGCAGTACGCGACTCCGGCGATGCGCGCCGATGAGAAGGTGCACTACGAGGTGGTGCGAGGGCTCGCCGCCCGTGGACGCCGCCGCCTCTCCGGCTCGTTCCGCGCGGCGGTGTTCGGCGCCAACGACGGACTCGTCAGCAACCTCGCGCTCGTGCTGGGCATCGGCGCGACCGGGGTGAGCTCTGCATTCGTGCTCTTCAGCGGCATCGCGGGTCTGCTCGCCGGTGCGCTGTCGATGGGCGCCGGCGAGTTCGTGTCTGTGCGGTCGCAGCGCGAGCTGCTGGCGGCGACCGAGGCGAACGAAGACGCCGCGGCGTCGGCGCATGACCTGGACATCGACGAGAACGAGCTCGCCCTCGTGTACCGGGCCCGCGGTGCCGCACCCGACGAGGCCCTCGCGAAGGCGCGGCGGATCGTCGCCGCGGCGCAGGAGGGCGTGCGCCGCACGAGCACGGGGCCCATCGGCACGCACCCCGTCGACGAACACGACATCGTCGGAAGCGATTGGACGGCGGCTCTCTCCAGCTTCCTGCTCTTCTCCTCCGGCGCCATCATCCCCGTGCTCCCATGGATCTTCGGTCTCGAGGGCACGGTGGCGGTCGTGGTCGCCCTGGCGCTCGTCGGCGTCGCACTGCTCAGCACCGGTGCCATGGTCGGCATCCTCTCGGGCGGCCCGCCGCTGCGCCGCGCCCTGCGCCAGCTGGCCATCGGGTTCGGCGCCGCAGCGATCACCTACCTGCTCGGACTGCTGTTCGGAGTCGGCGCGGTCTGAGCGCCCGGACGGCGATGCCCCGGCACCGAGAGATCGACGCCGTGCCGGGGCGAGAAGTCCCGGGAGCGCTCATCCGAGCCGATTCGGCTCGGATTCCCCGCGAGATACAGAAGAGGCCTGGGAGTCGATGACTCCCAGGCCTCTTGCCTGTGCGCGGAGGGGGACTTGAACCCCCACGCCCTATCGGGCACTAGCACCTCAAGCTAGCGCGTCTACCATTCCGCCACCCGCGCAGGTGTTGGATCAGCCGTTCCCGGCCGAGAAATGACATTACCACGTTCCGGCATCCCTCTCGAACCGAGCGCGACGCCCGGGCGTGGCTCGCCCCTTCGATAGCCTGGACGGCATGAGTTCTCCGTCGCTCCCCGAGGTCGTGCGCATCGCCGCCGACCTGATCCGCTTCGACACTTCCAACTACGGCGGAGGCAAGGCCGAGGGGGAGCGCGAAGCCGCGGAATACGTCGGCGCGTACCTCGAGTCCCTCGGCCTCGAGGTCGAGTACTACGAGCCGGTTCCCCGCCGCACGAACGTGATGGCGCGGGTGCCGGGGCGGGATCGCTCCCTGCCCGCGCTGGTGGTCCACGGCCACCTCGACGTCGTCCCGGCGGTCGCGGAGGACTGGACGGTCGACCCCTTCGCCGGAACGGTGCAGGACGGGATGCTCTGGGGGCGCGGCGCGGTCGACATGAAGAACATGAACGCGATGATCCTCACCGCCGTCGCCGACATCCTGCGAGCGGGGGAGCAGCCCGAGCGCGATCTCGTGCTCGCGTTCTTCGCCGACGAGGAGAACGGCGGCGTCGAGGGCTCCGCACTGGTCGTGCGCGATCGACCGGAGTGGTTCCGCGGTGCGACCGCCGCGATCAGCGAGGTGGGCGGCTACTCGATCACTGTCGACGACCGCCGCGCCTACCTTCTGCAGGTGGGGGAGAAGGCGCTCATCTGGATCCGTCTCGTCGCCACGGGTCGGGCAGGCCACGGCAGCAGGCTGCACGACGACAACGCCGTCACCGCCCTGGCCGAGGCCGTCGCCGCGATCGGCCGCACGCGGTGGCCCCTGCGGCTCACCCCCACCACCACGGCCCTCCTGGAGGGGCTCAGCGCCCTCTCCGGCCGCAGCACGGACGACCCGGACGCTCTCGCGGCCGCCGCCGGCCCGGCCGAGGCGTTCCTGCGCTCCTCGCTGCGCACCACGACGAATCCCACGGCGCTGAGCGCGGGGTACAAGCACAACGTCATCCCCGAGCGTGCGGAGGCCCTCATCGACGTGCGGGTCATCCCCGGCACCGAGGACGCCGTGCTCGCGGAGC
This sequence comes from Microbacterium sp., assembly GCA_032099965.1. Taxonomy (GTDB): domain Bacteria; phylum Actinomycetota; class Actinomycetes; order Actinomycetales; family Microbacteriaceae; genus Microbacterium. The sequence continues at coordinate 6,253 of DAMDKH010000035.1, read as the reverse complement.
TCCAGTCGATCGTGGGCGACGGGATCCGCATCGAGACGGTCGTGCGGGACATCGGCATGGAGACCCCGTTCGCCGGAGATCTCGTCGACGCCATGGTCGCGAGCCTCGACCGGCACGATCCCGGCGTCCCCGTCATCCCGTACCTGCTGGGGGCGGGAACCGACAACAAGGCACTCGCCGCCCTCGGCATCACGGGCTACGGCTTCGCCCCCCTCCGCCTTCCGGCCGACCTCGACTTCACGGGGATGTTCCACGGGGTCGACGAGCGCGTGCCCGTAGACTCGCTTGTCTTCGGTCAGCGCGTTCTGGCCGATCTGCTGCGCACCTACTAGCGCCTCCCCGACGGCCACGCCGCTGAAAGACCCAGAAGGCCTCATGCATCTCATCGAAGCGCTCATCCTCGGAATCGTCCAGGGACTGACCGAGTTCCTCCCGATCTCCTCCAGCGCCCACCTGCGCATCGTGGGCACGTTCCTGCCGTCCGGCGAAGACCCGGGCGCGGCGTTCACCGCGATCACCCAGATCGGCACCGAGGCCGCGGTCGTGGTGTTCTTCTGGCGCGACATCGTGCGCATCATCACGCAGTGGTTCCGGTCGCTCGTCGGCAAGGCCCCGCGCAACGATCCCGACGCACGCATGGGATGGCTCATCATCCTCGGCAGCATCCCCATCGTGGTGCTCGGGCTGCTGTTCCAGGATCAGATCGAGAGCGTGTTCCGCTCGCTCTGGATCGTCGCGATCATGCTGATCGTCTTCGGCATCCTGCTCGGCGTCGCCGACTACGTCGGAGCGAAGAAGCGGTCGCTCGACCAGCTCACCTATCCCCACGGCGCGGCCTTCGGCGTGGCGCAGGCCCTCGCCCTCGTGCCGGGAGTCTCGCGGTCCGGCGGCACGATCACGATGGGGCTCTTCCTCGGTTACGAACGCGCAGCGGCGGCCCGCTACGCGTTCCTCCTGGCGATCCCGGCCGTCTTCGGCAGCGGGTTCTACCAGTTGTTCAAGAGCTGGGGCGAGCCGTCGTTCTTCTCGCTCGGCGACACCCTCGCCGCCACGGGCATCGCGTTCGTCGTCGCTCTCGGGGTGATCGCGTTCTTCATGAGCTGGATCTCGAAGCGCAGCTTCCTGCCGTTCGTGATCTACCGGATCCTGCTGGGAGCGGTGATCCTCGTGCTCCTCGCCACCGGAGTGATCGCCGCCTGACCCCCGGCATCCCGGCCGGGGAGGCGGGGCTCAGCGCTTGTGGTCGCTGGGGCCGTCGCCCCGGCGGCGGAGGTACCGCTCGAACTCCTGGGCGATCGCATCGCCGGACGCCTCCGGGGAGTCCCACGTGTCGCGGGTCTTCTCCAGCTGGCGGATGTACTCGCTCATCTCGTCGTCGTCGGCGGCCGCAGCGTCGATGGACGCCTCCCAGGCGGCGGCCTCGGTGCGCAGAGCGGTGCGGGGCACGTCGACGCCCGTGAGCTCGCCGAGCCGGTCGAGCAGCGCGAGGGTCACCTTCGGCGACGGCGTCGAGTTGGCGACGTAGTGGGGCACGCTCGCCCAGAGCGTCGCCGTGGGGATCCCGGCCGACTCGGCGTAGTGCTCGAGCACGCTGAGGATGCCGACGGGGCCCTCGTAGAGCGACTTCTCCAGGTCGAGCGTCTCGCGCACCTGGTCGTTCTGGCTCGCCGCGAAGATCGAGATGGGTCGTGAATGGGGCACATCGGCGAGCATCGCCCCGAGGAAGACGAAGCCGCTCACGTCGTCGCGGAGGGCGACATCGACGAACTCCGCGGCGAACGCCTGCCAGGTGCGCGCGGGCTCCACCCCGGTCAGCAGCCAGATCTCGCGATCGCCCATCGGTTCCCGGGGGCGCCACAGCGAGGCCTCGGGCCAGGTGAGGCTGCGCCGCCCGTCGGAGTCGAGACGGGAGGACGGGCGCGTGTACTGGTAGTCGAAGTACAGCTCGGGGTCGACGGAGTGCACGAGGTCGTACGCGGTGTCCGCGCGCAGCGCGGCGACCGCGCCGCTGGCCGCCTCGCCCGCGTCGTTCCAGCCGTCGAACGCGACGATCACGATGCGCGAACCGAGAACATCCATCGTGATCCCCTTCCGATCGGTGACGATGTGGTCCCCCCAGGCTAGTCGCGCTCGACGGAGGTGGGGTGCGGGGGCCGGATAACATGGCTCGGTGAGCACACACCCCCGCGCGGTCCTCTGGGACATGGATGGAACAGTCGTCGACACCGAGCCGTACTGGATGGCCGCCGAGACGCGACTGGTCGAATCCTTCGGCGGGTCGTGGACCCACGAAGACGCGCTGCAACTCGTCGGCAGCGGCCTCATCGACAGCGCGATCATCCTGCAGGCCGCCGGCGTGCAGATGGGGGCCCAGGCCATCGTCGATCACCTCACGGACGAAGTGCAGCGGATGCTCCGCACCGACGGCGTCCCCTTCCGACCCGGTGCCCGCGAGCTCCTGCTCGACCTCCACGAAGCCGGCGTGCCAACGGCACTCGTGACCATGTCCCTGCGCCGCATGGCACTGAGCGTGGTGGAGCTGATCGACTTCCCCGCCTTCCGCCTCGTGGTGGCCGGCGACGACGTCAGCGAGCCGAAGCCCCACCCGGAGCCCTACCTCCGGGCCGCGGCGCTGCTCGGGATCGACATCGCCGACGCCGTCGTCATCGAGGACTCACCGACGGGGGTGCGCGCCGGAGCGGCCTCCGGCGCGGTGACTCTGGGGGTGCCGCACATCGTGCCGCTCGACGACGCGGGCGCGCACGAACTCTGGCCGACGCTGGAGGGACGCCGCGTGGCGGACCTCGCCGACCTCCACGACCGACGCACGACCACGGCAGGAGCCGCCCGATGACCGAATCCGTCCGCCCGCACCGACCGAGCGGTCCGTTCCGCGAGGGCGATCGCGTCCAGCTCACGGGGCCCAAGAACCGCCTGCACACGGTGACCCTCCGGGAGGATGGAGAGCTGCACACCCATCACGGCGTGCTGCGGCATCGCGACCTCATCGGCCTTCCCGACGGGTCGGTCGTCGCCAACAGCTCGGGCCACGACTACCTCGCCCTCCGCCCTCTCCTGCGCGACTTCGCCATGTCGATGCCGCGCGGCGCGGCCATCGTCTACCCGAAAGACGCGGCTCAGATCGTCATGCTCGCCGACGTCTTCCCGGGGGCGACGGTGGTCGAGGCCGGCGTCGGATCGGGCGCGCTCTCGCTGTCGCTCCTGCGGGCCATCGGTCCGGCGGGACGCCTGGTGTCCTTCGAACGCCGCGACGACTTCGCCGAGGTCGCGCGCGGCAATGTCGAGACGTTCTTCGGCGAGCGGCCGGACACCTGGAGCGTGGTCGTCGGCGACCTGGTCGAAGAGCTTCCCGGTGCGCTTCCGGCGGGGACCGTGGATCGGGTCGTGCTCGACATGCTCGCTCCCTGGGAGTGCATCGACGCGGTCGCCGACGCGCTGACCCCCGGCGGGGTGGTGCTCTGTTACATCGCCACCGCCACGCAGCTCTCGCGGGTGGCCGAGTACATCCGCGCCACCGGGCTCTTCACCGAGCCCGACGCCTCCGAGACGATGGTGCGGGGGTGGCACGTCGAAGGACTCGCGGTGCGTCCAGACCACCGTATGGTCGCGCACACGGGCTTCCTGCTCACCGCACGGCGTCTCGCACCGGGGGCCGTGGCTCCGTCGGTCAAGCGCCGCGCGTCGAAGTCCAGCTACGGCGACGAAGACGTCGAGCTCTGGACGCCCGGTGCCGTGGGCGACCGCGAGATCACCGACAAGAACCTGCGCAAGCGCGCCCGCGAGGCGGCGCGTGCCGCGGAAGGCGCGCGCATCGCGACCGCGGCGCGCGAATCCGAGCAGGGGACCGAATAGACTGGCGGACGTGCGTAAAACGTCCGCCGCTCTGGCCGCCCTCAGCCTCGCCGTCCTCGCTCTGACCGGGTGCACGGCCGCGCCGACGTCGGGTGCCGGCGCCTGCGACCGCCCCGACGGGAGCACCGACCTCCGCGACGCGGTGTCGGTCGACGGAGAGATCGGCGGCCGGACGGATGTCGACCTCTTCACTCCGCTGAAGGCGCCGACGAGCTCGGTCGCGGACCTCGTGGTCGGCGACGGCCGCGCGGTGACCGGCGACGGCCAGGCGATGCTCCTGCAGCTGGCGATCTACGACGGCAGCACGGGCGAGAAGATCTACGACGAGCCCTTCGACGAGGCGACGACGGCGCCGATCACCATCCGCCAGTGGGCGGATCGCGTGCCGGGTCTCGCTCCCGCCCTCGAGTGCGTCACCGAGGGGTCCCGCGTCGTCGCCGCCCTGTCGGCCGAGGACTTCGGCGCGCAGAACGCGCAGGCGTTCGGCATCGACGACGACGGCTCCGCCGTGTTCGTCGTCGACGTCGTCGACGTCTTCCTGTCCCAGGCGGAGGGGGCGCTGCGCTTCAACGACGCGCGCAACATGCCCACCGTCGTCCGCGCTCCCGACGGCACTCCCGGCGTCATCATCCCGGACGTCGACGCTCCGACGTCGCAGACGGTCCAGACGCTGATCGAAGGCGACGGAGAAGAACTGTCGGCCGACCAGAAGCCGTTGGTGAACTTCACCGCCGTGGGCTGGGACGACAAGAAGGTGCTCCGCACCACCTGGGGCGACGCCCCCATCCTCACTCTCGACCAGATGGCGCCGCCGATCGCCGAGGCCCTCGTCGGGCACACGGTCGGGTCGCAGGTGCTCGTCGTCGTCCCGCAGACCGACGGTTCCCCCGCCATGGCGTTCGTCGTCGACATCCTGGGCGCCGTGACCGTCCCGACCTCGTGATGGCCGCCCGGATTCCCGCGGAGGAGCGCCTGACGAATCTCGTCGTGGCGTTGATGGCCACGGAGATCGGGCTCACCAAGCAGCAGATCCTCGACAACGTCTCGGGCTATCGCCAGCGCGCGTCTGCGGGCACCCGGTCCGACGCGCTCGAGAAGATGTTCGAGCGCGACAAGGACGAACTCCGCGCCCTCGGCATCCCGGTCGAGACCATCGGTGACGCCGCTGACCCCAACGACCTGCGCGAAGCGCGCTACCGCATTCCGCAGGCGGAGTACGACCTGCCGCAGGACATCGAGTTCACCCCGGCGGAGCTCGCCGTCCTGCGTCTGGCGGGCAGTGTGTGGAGTGCCGAATCCGTCTCCGGCGATGCGCAGTCCGGCGTGCGCAAGATCCGGGCGCTCGGCATCGACGGCGACGAGCCCATCATCGGCTTCGCCCCCCGTATCACGGCCCGCGACGCCGCGTTCGCCCCGCTGCAGGACGCGATCGAGAAGACGCGGGTCGTCGTGTTCGACTACCTCAAGCCCGGCGAGGACGCCGCCCGCCGCCGCCGTGTGCGTCCTCTCGCGCTGGTCGACTACGAGGCGCGGTGGCACGTGTTCGGGATCGACGTCGAGCGCGACGACGACCGCACGTTCCTCCTGAGCCGCATCGTCGGCGACGTGACCCTGACCGGTGAGACCTTCGACGCGGCCCTGCGGGAGGGGGCGGGGGAGCGCGCGCTCTCCGGTCTCGAGGCGGTCGCCGCCGCGCACTCGGCCCTCCTCGAGGTCACGCCGGGTACCGAGGCCGCGCTCCGTCTCGGGCGTCGCGCCCGGCCTGCGGCCCAGGGCATCCGCGTGCCGTTCGTCGACCTCCACATCCTCGCCGACGAGCTGGCGTCGTACGGCCCGGAGGTGCGCGTCGTCTCCCCGGAGCCGCTGCGCGACGCGGTCGTCGAACGCCTGACGGCCGTCGCTCTCGCCCACGCCTCGACAGGGAAGGACGCCTCATGAGGAAGCAGCCGGCGAAGCCGTTGCTCGCCGCTGAGCGTGTGCGGCTCTACCTCACCCTCGTGCCCTACGTGCTCGAGCACGGGCAGGTGTCGGTCGCCGAGGCCGCCGAGGAGTTCGGCGTGACCCCGCGGGAGATGCGCGCGATGGTCGAGAAACTCACCGTGATCGGCCTGCCGGGGGAGTCCGGTTTCTGGCAGCAGCCGCAGGAGATGTTCGACATCAACTGGGACCTCCTCGAGCAGGAGGACGTCATCGAGATCACGAACGACGTCGCGCTGCGGCGGGTGCCCCGCTTCACCGCCCGGGAGGCGGCTGCGCTGCTCGCCGGGCTCCAGATGGTGGCGGCTGTTCCCGCCGTTTCGGATTCGGGGCTCGTCGCCGGCCTGCTCTCGAAGCTCTCGCGGGGCGCCGCCGACGCGCCCGCCGACGTGGTCGTCGCGCC
>DAMDKH010000034.1:0-14010 GCA_032099965.1 Microbacterium sp. | reverse complement strand
GGTCGAGCCCACGCCAGCGCCGTGGGCGAGCGCCTCGGGTGCGACGGGCGAGGGCGCCCCCCTGACGCGCCGCCAGGCGCGCGAGCAGGAACGCATCCGCACGGCCTCGGTGCCGGTGATCGGTGCGTCCGACGCCGAGCAGTCCGCCATGATCTCCGAGGTCCCGGTCTCGAGCGAGCCGACGGAGCCCCCGTCGGCCCCCGTCGAGGAGCCGTCCGCCGACGAAGCGGGCGAAGACGAGGACGGCGTCGATGACGCTCCTCAGTCGATCGCCCCGGTGAGCGCGTCGGGTGCGGCGTCTCGGGAGGTGCCGGTGGCGCCGTTCGCGGACGAGCCGGCGACCCCGTCCTCCGACCGCGAGGCGGAGGCCCAGGAACCCACCGAGGTCGAAGAGGTGCTCGGCCTGGACGTCGTCGACGACGCTGACGCGGCTGAGGACGCCGACGGCGACACGCACGACGAGGTCGAGGACGGCGAGACCCCCACCGTCAACCCGGCCTTCGGCGAAGCGGTGCTGCAGCAGGAGCGCCCGGCGTTCACGCCCTCGTTCGACGATCTGATCGCGACGGGCGACTCCCACGGGTCGCACACCGCCCCGAGTGCACTGATCTTCACCCCGTCACCGGGGGAGGGGTCGCTCTCCGGCCCCGTCGCCTCGACCGGCGAGATCCTCGTCACCGGGTCTTACGAACTCCCCCGCGGACTCGGTTCGCAGGGTCACGCCCACGGAGTCGCCGACGGCAAGGAGGTGGACGCCGTTCTCATCGACGGCGAACTGCCGCCCGCGTCGTCGCCGACGCCGATCGCCGCCAGCTCTGCGGTGAGCACCATCAAACCCGCCGGAGAAGTGATCCGGCCGCCCGCCCCCGAGAAGGGCAACCGACTCATGCTGGTCCTGGCGATCGTCGCCGGTGGTCTGGCTCTCGCTCTCGGCGTCGCTCTCGTCGTCGCCTTCACCACGAATGTGTTCTGATGCAATCACCTGAAACCGCCGACCAGATGCTGCAGATCGCCGCAGCCGCCGCCGTCTCGAAGGGCGGAGAGGACCTCGTCGCGCTCAACGTCTCCGAGCCCCTCCCGCTGGTCGACATCTTCCTGCTCGTCACCGGTAACAGCGAGCGCAACGTCGCCGCGATCGCGGACGAGGTGGAGGACCGCCTGCTCGAATCCGGGCACAAGCGCGTGCGTCGCGAGGGGCGTGCCGAGGCGCGCTGGGTGCTGCTCGACTTCGGTGATCTCATCGTGCACGTCTTCCACCAGGAGGAGCGTGTCTACTACGGCCTCGAGCGGCTGTGGAAGGACTGCCCCGTGGTGCCGATCGACCTTCCCGAGCCCGTCGCGGGCGAGTGATCGCGGCGCCGCGCGCCCTCGTACCGCTCAGGCGGTGAGGCGCGTGCGGCGCTGGAGCATGCCGCGTTCGGCGCGCGTCTGGGGCGGGATCGCCGACAGGAGCGACTGCGTGTACGGATGGCTGGGCGTGCGGTAGACCGTCTCGGTGTCGCCGATCTCGACCATGTCTCCGAGATACATCACGGCCACGCGGTCGGCGATGTGGCGGACCAGGGAGAGGTCGTGCGCGATGAAGACGATCGACATGCCCAGGCGTTCGCGGAGCTCGCACAGCAGATCGATGATCTGCGCGCGGATCGAGACGTCGAGGGCCGAGACGGGCTCATCGCAGACGAGCACGTCGGGATCGAGCGCCAGCGCCCGGGCGATGCCGATCCGCTGACGCTGCCCGCCCGAGAACTGGTGCGGGAAGCGCGACCCCATCTCGGCTGTGAGGCCGACGAGGTCGAGCAGCTCCGCGACCCGTTCTCGTCGGCTCGCGGGTGTGCCCGTGCGGGTGGCGGCGAGCGGTTCTGCGATGATCTGCTGCACCGTCATGCGCGGGTTGAGTGACATGTAGGGGTCTTGGAAGACCATCTGCACGCCACGCCGCAGGATCTTGCGGTCGCGGAGGCGCCCGCGGGTGACGTCGTGCTCGCGGTAGGTGAGGGTGCCGGCGTCGGGGGTGTCGAGGCCCACGAGCATGCGGGCGAGGGTCGACTTGCCGCTCCCGGACTCCCCGACGATCGCGAGGATCTCGCCGCGGCGCAGATGGAGGTCGACCCCGTTCACGGCGGTGACGCGGTGTGCGCGGCGTCCGCTGCCGGATCGGAACGTGCGCTCCAGCCCACGCCCCTCCAGGATCGGCGCCGCCCCGACCTCGTCGACGGCGGCGCGCACGTCACGGGGCAGGGAATTCAACAGCTGCACCGTGTACGGGTGCTGCGGCGCGGTGAGCACGGCATCCGCGCTGCCCGCCTCGACGATGGCGCCCGTGCGCATCACGGCGACGCGGTCGGCGACCTCCATCACGACGCCGAGATCGTGGGTGATGAGCAGGATGCCCATGCCGAGCCGGTCGCGGAGTGACAGCAGGAGGTCGAGGATCTGCGCCTGCACGGTGACGTCGAGCGCGGTGGTCGGCTCGTCGGCGATGATGAGCGCCGGGTCGAGGGCGATCGCCATGGCGATGAGGATGCGCTGCCGCTGACCGCCGGAGAACTGATGCGGGTAGTCGCGCACGCGGCGCTCGGGCGACGGGATGCCGACGAGGGAGAGCAGCTCGACGGCACGCGCTTCGGCCGCCCGCCGGGAGGTGGAGCGGTGCGCGCGGATGAGGTCGCTGATCTGGTCGCCGATGCTCAGCACGGGGTTCAGGGCGGAGAGGGCATCCTGCATCACCAGGCTCACGCGGACGGCGCGCAGCCGGCGCCGCTGCTCGGCCGACAGCGTCAGCAGGTCGATCCCGTCGAGGGTGAGCGTGGATGCCGCGACCTCGCCGCCGTCGATGAGCCCCATGATCGCCCGCGCGGTCATCGACTTGCCCGAGCCGGATTCGCCCAGGAGGGCGAAGACCTCTCCCCGGTGCACGGTGAGGTCGATCCCCTCGACGACGCGGTTCTCCCGGCCGTCGGTGGAGAGGGTGACGGTGAGGTCGCGCACGTCGAGGACGACGTCGTGCTCTGCTGAGGGCGTGTTCTCCATGCAGGCCATCATGCCAGGAAAATGCCCCGAAATGTTTCGAACAAGAAACATCTCGGCCGAAAATCGTCACAACAGTTGACATCTACGCCGAAATCCGTGAGATTCGAGGAAATCTCCCGTCGGCGACCGGCGGAGGCACCGCACCACCGAACACGAAGGAGCGCATCCGTGCTCGAACCAGCAGACCGTTACACCGGATACACCGCCTACGACTACCTCGAAGCGGGCAGGGACTACCGCGAGTTCCGTTACGCCGCGCAGATCGGACGCGTCCCCGCGTACGCGGGGCTCGACCTCAGCGACTCCCAGCGCGAGCGCACAGAGCGCCTGCTCCGTGAGGAGACCGTCATCTCGCTGCACGAGCACGTGCAGGTCTTCCCCGAGGACATGGGCGAGCTGCGCGACCACATCCGCCAGGGCCGCGAACCCACCGGGTACCAGGGCCTCTCCCGGTCGGGCCTCACCGCCGTCTTCGACAACGGGATGGACGGCACCTGCTGCATCTCGAGCGACGCGGGCTGGAAGTACCAGGACGTGCTGTTCGACCTGGGCGTGCGCATGGCGGACCTCGCGCACCAGGACTTCGTCATCAAGGCCGAATCGATCAAGGACATCCGCCACGCCGCGGAGACCGGGCGGGTGGCGCACATCTTCGCCCTCGAGGCATCGACGATGATCGAGAACGAGGTCGACCGCCTCGACGTGCTCTACGGCTTCGGCGTGCGGCAGATGGGCATCGCCTACTCCGAGGCCAACATGCTCGGCGGTGGGCTCAAGGAGCGCGGCGACGGCGGCCTGACCTACTTCGGCGAGCGCGCCGTGGAGCGGATGAACAAGCTCGGGATCGCCATCGACATCTCGCACTCGGGCGACCAGACGTGCCTGGACGTGATCCGGCACTCGAAGGTGCCCGTCTTCATCACCCACGCCGGCGCGCGCGGTCTCTGGCCGACCAACCGCATGAAGACCGACGAGACCATCATCGAGTGCGCGCAGCGCGGGGGAGTGATCGGCATCGAGGCCGCCCCGCACACGACCATCTCGCCGCAGCATCCGAAGCACTCGCTGGAATCGGTCATGGACCACTTCCAGTACTGCGTCGACCTCGTCGGACTGGAGCACGTGAGCTTCGGCCCCGACACGCTGTTCGGCGACCACGTGGGCCTGCACGACGCGTTCTCGTCGAACCTGTCGCTCGGCCAGGCGCACGCCAACGTCGAGTACGAGAAGCAGCCGTACGTCGACGGGATCGAGAACCCGGCCGAGGCGTTCTACAACATCATCGGCTGGCTCGTGAAGCACGACTACTCCGACGACGAGATCCGCGCGGTCGTCGGCGGGAACACCATGCGCGTCCTCGAGGAGGTCTGGGTCTGATGAACAGCAACAGGTATCTCGCACTCGGCGCCGCCGCGGCTCTGGCCGTCGGTCTGGTCGCGTGCGCCCCCACCGCGCCGGAGCCGGGGGAATCCGGCGGCGGCGACGCCGGTCCGAGCGACGAGACGCTCAGCATCGGCACGACGACGGACGTCGTCAACTTCAACCCCGTGCTCGGCAACAGCCGCACGGACTCGTGGATCACGAATCTCATGTATCCGCACCTGCTGAGCATCAGCGATGACGGCACCAAGGAGGCGCACGTCGCCACCGAGTGGGGCTACGTCGACGACACCACGGGGTTCTATGAGATCCGCGACGATCTCACGTGGAGCGACGGCGAGCCGCTCACGGCCGAGGATGTGGCCTGGACGCTCAACGCCGTCAAGCGCGATCAGGCGCCCGGGACGTTCTTCGGTCAGCTGGGCAACCTCGACACCGCGACCGCCGTCTCGGACACCCGTGTGGAGCTGACGCTCACGCAGCCCGACTCGTCGATCATCGAGGAGATCGGATTCTGGGGCGTCGTCGTGCCGAAGCACGTGTTCGAGCCGCAGGGTTCGATCGCCGAGTTCGCCAACGACGGCAGCGACGGTGGCTGGGTGGGGATGGGGCCGTTCATCCTCAGTGACTTCCAGGTCGGCCAGCACTACACGCTCGCCCGGGTCGAGGACTACCCGCTCGTCGACGGAGGCGTGCCCGGCCCGGCCGAGGTCGTCTACCGTGTGTACCCCGACGTGAACACCGAGATCCTCGCGCTGCAGAGCGGCGAGATCGACGTGATCGCCAACGCGCTCCCGCCGGCGCAGGTCGAGCAGCTCAGCAACACCGACGGTCTGCAGGTCATCGAAGCCGCGGGACTCGGCTACGCGCACCTCGTCTACAACATGGACAAGCCCGACCTCGCGAAGACCGAGGTGCGTCAGGCGCTCGCCCACGCCGTGGACTACGAGGCGATCCGCACGGTCGTGCTGCAGGGGCAGGCCGTCTCCACCGGCTCCAGCGCGCTGATGCCGGTGCTCGCGAAGTACTACGACGACTCCGTCGAGGAGTACGAGTTCGATCCCGACATGTCGCGCGAGCTCATGGAGGAGGCCGGCTACACCCCCGGCGCCGACGGGATGTTCCCGGTGTCGTTCCGGCTCATCTACTCGCTGCAGGACAGCGTCACGAGCCAGTGGGCGCAGATGGTGAAGGACAGTGCGGCCGAGGCCGGCATCGCCATCGAACTGCAGGGCACGGAGCGCAACACCTACCTGTCGATGACGAGCGAGGGTGACTACGACATCTACGCGGGCAACTTCGCCATCATGGACGACCCGGTGACGAACTTCGCCCTGTCGTACCTGCCGGGCGGGGCGATCAACTACACCCACGTGGACGACCCCGAGCTCAACGCGCTCATCGAGGAGGGCATGGTGACCTTCGACGAGGACGACAAGATCGACATCATGCGCGACGCGAACAAGATCGTGCACGAGCAGGTCTACGACAACATCATGTACACGCAGAACCTGTTCTTCGCCGCGAGCGACGAATGGGCCGGCTTCGTCTCGAAGCCGAGCGAGCTGCTCTCGATCGTGAACCCGCTCTCGCTCGCGAGCGCGTACCCGGTCGAGTAACCCGCCACTCTCGAGGAAGGTCGCCCGGGTGTCCCGAGCATCGTTCATTCTCCGCCGTGCAGGTCGCGGTCTGCTCACGATCTGGTTCGCCGTGACCGTGACGTTCCTGCTCCTGCGCCTCCTGCCCGGCGATCCGGCGCTCGCCCTCGCGAGCCCGAACATGACGGACGCCATCCGGGCGACCATCCTCGAGCAGTACGGTCTCGATCAACCCCTCATCGTGCAGTACGGGCTGTACATGTGGCAGCTCGTGCAGGGGAACCTCGGGATCTCGTTCACCCAGTCCATCCCCGTGCTCGACGTGCTGCTGCAGCGGTTGCCGTGGACGCTGCTGCTGACGATCACGGCTCTGCTGCTCACGATCGTCCTCGGCATCCCGCTCGGCGTCGCCGCCGCCGCGAACAGGGGGCGCTTCGTCGACCGGGCCGTGCAGGTGCTCGGGGTGACCGGCCAATCGCTGTTCGTCCCGAGCGTCGCCATCCTGCTGCTCTTCGTCTTCGGGCTCAACCTCGGCTGGTTCCCCATCGGCGGCGCCTACACCAACGGGACCTACGGGATCGACTGGTATCTCAGCGTCGCCCGCCACCTCGTGCTCCCCGCGCTGTCGCTCATGCTCATCCAGGTGGGCTCCTACGTGCTCACCATGCGCTCGACGCTCATCGAGACGCTGGGGGAGGACTACATCCTGCTCGCCCGGGCCAACGGACTGCGCGGCCGCCGCATCCTGTGGAAGCACGCCCTCCGCAACGCCCTGCTCCCCACCACGACGCTCATCGGGCTGCAGCTGGGCTTCCTCGTCGGCGGCGCCGTGCTCACCGAGACGGTGTTCGCCTACCCGGGGATCGGCCGCGGCATCTACGAGGCCGTCACCCAGCTCGACTTCCCCGTGCTGCAGGGGGCGTTCCTCCTGCTCGCGATGACGGTGGTCGTGGCGAACACCATCACCGACATCATCTACGGCTACCTCGACCCGAGAGTGAAGACGTCATGACCGCTCCGCTGCCCTCGACCGAGAACCTGGTGCGCTCCGAGCCCGTCGCCGTCGGCAACGAGCGGGCGAGCGCCCACACCTGGCGCGCGTTCCGCCGTGATCCGCTGGGCATGATCTCGCTCGCCCTGCTCCTGCTCCTCGTGGTCATCGCGATCGCCGCACCCCTGATCGCCCCCTACCCGGCGAGCTACGGACCCGACGTGCTGCGGCCTCCCGGCGGCGACCACTGGTTCGGCACCGACGCGCTCGGCCGCGACGTGTTCTCGGAGGTCATCTGGGGCACGCAGCAGAGCGTGCTCGTCGCCGTCGCCGCCTCGGTCATCGCGATCGTCTTCGGCACGATCATCGCCGTCATCGGCGCCTACTTCCGACGGTTCGACAGCATCCTCAGCGTGATCGTCGACATGACGCTGTCGCTGCCCGTCCTGCCGCTCATGATCCTCATCGCCGCCCTCGTGGGTCCGAGCACCACGACCATCATCCTCGTGGTGGCGGCGTTCTCCTGGCCCGAGGTCACACGCCTCGTGCGCTCGCAGGCACTGACGGTGGTGGGGCTGCCGTACGTCGACGCATCGCGCCTCATGACGACATCGCCGTTCTGGATCATCACGCGGCACGTCCTCCCCGCCGTGACCCCGGTCGTGGTCGTGTCGGTGGTGGTGACCGCCTCTCGCGCCGTGCTGTCGGCGGCCGGGCTGGCATTCCTCGGTCTCGGCGACCCGACCACATGGTCGTGGGGGCGCATCCTCTACGAGGCGCAGCAGGCGGGGGCGATGGTGAGCGCCTGGTGGCTGACCCTGTTCCCCTCCATCGCGATCCTCATCCTGGTGCTCTCGGCCACCCTGCTCTCGATCGCCTACAACGATGCCCGCAATCCGCGGCATCTCGCCCGATGAGGAGCACCGCATGACCGTGTTCAGCCAGCGGCTCGCGCCCGCCTTCTACGACCGGGTGCAGGAGCGCGTGCTCGCCCGGATGGCCGAGGCCGGCTTCGACGGCTTCCTCACCGACCACCCGGAGGACATCGCCTACCTCACCGGGTTCTTCCACCATCCGTCGGAACGCCCCGTCGCGGTCTGGGTGGCCTCGGACGGCCGCGTCGTGATGCTCCTGCCGGAGCTCGAACGCGAATACGCCGAGTCCCAGTCGGCCCGCGCCGAGCTCGTGGCGTTCTTCGAGTACCCCGGGGTCGCGTCGCCGTTCGCGGCGCTCGCCGCAGCGGTACGGCCGCGCGGACGGGTGGGATTCGCGACGAGCGTGCCCTACGACCGCCTCACCGCGGCGCGCGCGGCGATGAGCGCAGCCGAGCTGATCCCCTCCGACCTGCTCACCCGTGCCCGCTTCGTGAAGTTCGACGAGGAGATCGCCCTCCACCGCGAGGCCGCGCGGGTGACCGACCGGATGCTCGACGCCGGGGTGGCCCTCGTCACCGAGGCCGTGGCCGCCGGGGGTGACCTCCCGACGGAGGCCGAACTCGAACGCCACGTCACCGCAGCGGGCACCGGCCTGATGTACGCGGAGCATCAGGACGTCGTCGTCGCCTCCCTCCTCGCCGGCGGACTCGTGTACTCGGGCGCGAACTCGGCCTTCCCGCACGGTCTCCCGTCGGTGAACAGGCTGCGTGCCGGCGACACGTTCATGCTGTCGCTGGGGTGCGCGGTCGGCGGGCGGTTCATCGAGGGGGAGCGCACCTTCGTGCTCGGTGAACCCACGCCGGACCAGCGGCGATACCACGACACCATCCACGAGGCCCAGCGCATCGGACGCGAGACGCTCCGCGCCGGCCTGGAATGCCGCGAGGCGAACCGCCTGTGCCTCGACGTGATCCGCGACGCGGGCCTGGGCGCGTACATCCGCCACCGCCAGGGCCACGGCATCGGTCTCGGCATGCACGAGGCGCCCTGGCTGGAGGACGGCGACGCCACCGCGCTCGCCGCCGGCATGGTCGTCTCCAACGAGCCGGGGATCTACGTGCCGGGCCACGCCGGATACCGCATCAGCGACAGCATGCTCATCACCGCCGAGGGCGCCGAGGCCCTGACGACCTTCCCCCGCGGGCTGGACGCCTGCACCATCGGGATCTGACGCCCGTGCACCCTGAGAGAAAGAGACGCGACATGACATCCGCCCCCGAGGTCTCGCCGGAGTTCGCGGCGGCGACGAGCGACCACCAGTGGGTCGAGATCAACGGCAACCACCTGGCCGTGGAGGTGCTCGGACCCGAGGATGCTCCCGTCATCATCACGCATCACGGGGCGCCGGGCCTCGGGTCGCGCGCCGAGCCGCGGGCGAGCTTCGGACGCCTCGCCGACGAGTACCGCGTGGTCGTCTTCGACGCGCGGGGCAGCGGGCAGAGCGAAGGCGAGGGGGTGTACAGCCACGAGCAGTGGGCGGCCGACATCGACGGACTCCGCGAGTGGATCGGCGCCGAGCGCATCGTCATGGCAGGCGGGTCGTACGGCGGGTTCATGACGATGGAGTACGCCCTGCGCTATCCCGACCGTGTCGCGGCGCTCGTGCTTCGCGACACCTCGCCCGACAACGGCAACGCCCACCTGGCGCGGGAGAACGCGCTCGCCTCCGACCGGGTCGACATCGACATGGAGAAGTTCGATCGCATCGACCTGGGGCAGGTGCGCGACGACGAGGACCTCAAGGACTGCTGGCGCGAGATCCTCCCGCTCTACGACTTCACCTACGACCCCGAGGCGGTGGAGCGCAAGGTGGAGGCCACGCCCTATCGCTACCGTGCGCACAACTACGCGTTCTCGGTGAACCTCCCGGCCTACGACCTGAAGCCCCGCCTGCACGAGATCGCCGTCCCGACACTCATCACCGTGGGCCGGACCGACTGGATCACGCCAGTATCGTGTAGCGAGGCGATCGCCGAGCTGATCCCGGACTCCGAGATGGTGGTGTTCGAGAAGTCGGGACATTCGCCGCAGATCGAGGAGGCGGAGGCGTGGACGGACACCGTACGCACGTTCCTGCACCGGGTGTACCCGCCGACGGCATGAGCGCAGTGCAGCTGGGACGGGAGGTCAGCGACCTCGACCGCCGCATCGTCGTCGCGCTCCAGCAGGACGGCCGCGCGAGCTGGACCTCGATCGCCGAGTTCGCCGGGGCGTCGGTGTCGACGGTGACCCGGCGCGGACAACAGCTGCTGGCGGAGGGAGTGGTGCGGGTGGGCATCGTGCCCACGCTCGGCAGCGAGGGCCACGTGGAGACGTTCTTCGTGCGCATCAACTGCACGCCCGGTCGGCAGCTGGGGGTGGCCGAGGCGCTGATCGGATCGCCCTACGTGCGCTTCGTCACCCTCGTCACGGGCAAGTTCGACGTGTTCGCCGAGGTCGTCATCCCCGGCGACTCCGCGACCTATGCGCACGTGCTCACCGACCTGCAGGGCATCCCGGGCGTGGAGCGATGGCGGAGCGACCTCGTGGTGCACACCTACAAGGTGAGCTTCGACTGGGGGCGCCAGCTCTACGACTCCCACGCCGAGCTGGCGAGCGACCCCCAGGCGTACATGCCCGCGCCGAACACCTGCGACCCGACGCACTTCGACGACGCCGACCGGGCGATCGTGCGCGAGCTCAGCGAGAACGGTCGGGCGTCGTTCCTCTCGATCGCGGCGACGCTGGAGATGAACGAGAGCAGCGTGCGCCGGCGGTACGAGCGCATGCGCGCCGCCGGGTGCCTCACCACCGTGACGATGGTCCCGGCATCCGCCCTGGGTATGAGCGCCGAGACGCTGCTGATGCTGCGGGTGGAGCCCTCGCGTCTCGCGGCTGTCGCGCAGACGCTCTCGCAGCACGTCTCCGTACGGTTCCTCGCGGCGGCCCTGGAGGAGAACTCCCTCTACTGCGAGATCATCCTCCCGAGCACCGAGACCCTGCACGACTTCCTCACCGGCACCATCGCGCAGCTCAAGGGCGTGCGCGGCTGGACGGCGGCGATGGAACTCGTCTTCATGAAACGCGGGTTCATCGAGACCCCGTGGTGGCGGGCTCAGGTGGCCTCCGCCGGTGGCGCCGAGGCCTGATCAGGCGATATTCCCGTTCGGCACTTCGTCGCCGTTCTGTCAAGGGGCTCCCGATCCGAGCGGTCCTCCCGCACACTCATCCTTACGGGGGAGAGAGTCTTGGAGGGCCGTCACATGCCAGAGGATCCGGAACCGCGCTACGTCCTGCGACGCATCACTCCCACGGAGTGGGTGATCAACGACCAGCGATTCCCCGCCAACGACCCGCGTCACATCGTGGCCTGCGTGTACGAGTTCGCCGAGACCGAGGTCGAGGTGGTCTGGGTGCGCGATCTGCCCCTCGCCATGCGCTATTCGAACGCCTTCGAGGTGCTGGCCGACGTGGAGCGGATGCACGCACCGAATCGCACGAACCGCGCCACACGGCCGGTGCCCATCCCGTCGCTGCCGCCACTGCTGGCGAACTGACGAGGATGCCGAAAGGGGCGGACCGGATGTCATCCGGGTCCGCCCCTTCCTCGTGTCCGAGAGGTCAGTCGCCCTCGGCGGCGATGCGGTCCGCGTCGGCGCTGTCGATCAGATCGGGGTTCGCGTCCTCGTCGAGCTGACGTTCGCCGTCGACCTCGCGCGTGGGCGGCTGCTGGCCCTCGTCGTCGTCGCCCAGCGGCGGCACCGGAGGGATCGGGGGCGGGGGATTGGTGGTCATCGGTGACTCCTCTCGTCGGTGAGTGCTGCCACGGTAGAGGCCCGCGCGGCGCCGGCTGCAGTCGGTTGACGCGGCGTGATCCGCGCGCTAGCACCGCAACGGGCCGCACCCGAGGAGACGGATGCGACCCGAGGGCGGGAGAGGTCAGACCGTCTCCGGGCGCTTCTTGCGGAATGGACGGGCCGGCAGGTGATCGCCGTCCCACACGGTGATGACGCCCCAGGCGGCCGCCGCGAGGGGCACGGAGAGCACGGCCCCCACGATGCCGCCGAGGATGGTGCCCGCCGTGAGGGCGAGGAGGATCACCAGAGCGTGGAGCTTGAGCGAGCGGGCCATCACGACCGGCTGCAGGAAGTTGCCCTCCAGCTGGTTCACGAGGACGACGATGCCGACCACGATGAGGGCGGCGACCGGGCCGTGGGTGACGAGCGCCACGAGGGCCGCGAGGATGCCGGCGGCCGTGGCGCCGACGAGCGGGATGAACGCGGTCAGGAACACGATCACCGCGAGCGGAATGGCGAGCGGGATCTGCAGGATGGCCAGACCGATGCCGATGCCCAGGGCATCCGCCGCGGCGACGATCGACGTGCCGCGCACGTACCCGCCGAAGGTCTCCACCGTCTTGTCGCCGATGCGGCGCGCGCGGGCGTAGCTGCGACCGCTGAACGGCCGAAGGAGGAACTCCCAGATGCGCGGACCGTCCTTGAGGAAGAAGAACAGCACCACGGTCATGAGCGCCAGGCCCGTGAAGAAGCTCGCCGTGGCCGAGACCCCGGCGAGGGCACCGCGGCCGAAGGAGGCGCTGGTGAGGAACTCCTGCGCACTCGCCCAGAGGTCGTCGAGATCGAGCGACTGCATGTCGAAGGGGAGCGTGTCGAGCCAGGTGGTCACCTGGCCGATGCCGTCGGTCGCCGAGGCCACCAGGTCGTCCCACTGCGAGCGCACCGTGAGGACGATGACCCAGACCACGGCACCGAGGATGAGGAGGATGCCGATCAGGGCGATCCACGTGGCGAGGATCGACGGCACGCCCCGACGACGCATCAGTGCGACGAGGGGATGGATGGCGCAGGAGAGGATGAGGGCGATCGTGACGGGGATGAACACGAGGGACAGCTGGGTGATGACCAGCACCCCGACCGCGACGAGGGCGATCACCGCCAGGGTCTGCAGGCTGCGGGTGGCGACGCGACCCCACCCCTGCGACCAGAGTCCCGGCTCCTCGATCGTCGTCGTCTCCGGTGGTCGGAACAGTCCCATCACGTGCGCCTCCCGGCTCTCGGCGCGACCGTCCAGCTGACGATCGATCGCTGGGCCTTTCTATCCGGGCGCCCGGTGCACCGCAAGCCCCTGGCGCCCCGCCGCCGCACTGCTCACGCTGGAGATGTGCCGCCCGACCGAGCGGCCTCGGAAGGGAACACCATGAACGATCAGAGCCCCACTCAGCGCGTCGCGGAACTCATCAAGGACTTCCGGTTCGCCATGCTCACCACCCGCAACGCCGAGGATCGCCTCGTGGCGCATCCCCTGACGGTGCAGGAGGCGGAGTTCGACGGCGACCTCTGGTTCCTCGTCGCCAAGAGCGCGACGTTCGTGACCGACCTGCGTGCGGACGACCGCGTCGGCGTCTCGCTGAGCTCGAACGACTCGTGGGTGTCGCTCTCCGGCCGCGCGCGCATGGTCGAGGACCGCGCGAAGATCGACGAGCTGTGGAACCCGGTGGTGGAGGCCTGGTTCCCGAACGGCCCGCAGGACCCCGATGTCGGGCTGCTCAAGTTCACGGCCGAGACCGCCGAGTACTGGGACAGCCCCGGCGGCCGTCTGGCGTCGCTGTTCAGCTTCGTGAAGTCGAAGGTCACGGGAGAGCAGTACGAGGCCGAGAACGAGGTCGTCACCCTCCCGAACGCCGACCGCTGAGCGCGACCGGATTCGGTCGCTCGCGGGTGCGGGCGCCGGGCTGTGGCAGGGTGAGGGGATGAGCGCATCCCTCTCCGGTCGCGAGGCCGGCCGCACGCTTCTCGTCGGTTTCGGCAAGCTCGGCGCCCGTCTCGCGGACGCCCTCGTGTCGGAGGGCGCCGAGGTCATCGCCCTGCGCCGCACGGATGCCCCGCTGCCGCACGGCGTCTCCGGCGTGGTCGCCGACGCGATGACCCTCGAGGGGGTCTCCCTGCCGCGCGTGGACTCGCTCGTCGTGACTCTGCCTCCCGGCGACCGCACCGACGGCTACCGGACGGCAGTGCGGGGCATCCAGCGCGCCCTGCCGGCCCTCCCCGAGCGCACGGTGTTCGTCTCGTCGACC
>DAMDKH010000033.1:0-14241 GCA_032099965.1 Microbacterium sp. | reverse complement strand
GAGGTCGCCGTCGTAGAGCAGTGCCGCGTCGTCGGCGCCGACCTTCACGATCTCGGCCGCTGCCGCCACGCGTTCGAAGCCGCGCACGAACTCGGACCGGTCGTGCAGCATGCCCGCGCGCGGATTGGGATCGATGGCGAGGCGTGCGCCCACCACCGCCGCCGCGAGGGCGTCGACCTCCTCGGCGTCGTCGAACGGGAAGCAGCTGACCGCGACCAGCGCGGCCTCGTCGATCGCCCGACGCGCGTCGTCGGAGTAGCGGATGCTGCGCCGTTGCGCCGCCTCGTTGAAGACGTACTGAGGCTCCCCTCCGGCGGAGCGCTGCACGATGGCGCGTGACGAGCCGTGCGGGGCGGGCCCGGCGATGAGCCGCACCCCGTGGTCGTCGAGGTACTCGCGGATGTGGTCGCCCGCCTCGTCGTCGCCCACCATCGCGACGAGGGTGGTCGGCACCCCGAGGCGCCGGAGTCCGACCGCGACGTTCAACGCGGCGCCGCCCACCAGCTCACGGATGCCCGAATCGTCGCGGATCTCGTCGATCAGCGCGTCTCCGATGACGACGGCCTGTGCGGGGAGGGTCTCAGTGCTCACCCGCCGACACTACCGCGCCGCACGGGCACGACGAAGGCCCCGGGGGTGAGCCCGGGGCCTTCGTTCACTTCATCGCCTCCGAGGAGGCTCCGTCACTCAGTTGTAGGTGCCGGGGGTGATGTCGTCGGTCGAGAACGCGTCGAAGTCGACATAACCGAAGTCGCCATCGGCGTACGCGCCGTCGGATGCGAAGATCCGGTTCGGGTAGCGCTCGCTCTTGGCCTCTTCCGTGGCCTCCACCGTGACGTTGCGGTACTTCGAGAGACCGGTTCCGGCGGGGATGAGCTTTCCGATGATGACGTTCTCCTTGAGGCCGACCAGCGGATCGCGCTTGCCCTCCATGGCGGCCTGCGTGAGCACGCGGGTCGTCTCCTGGAAGGAAGCGGCCGACAGCCACGACTCGGTCGCGAGCGACGCCTTCGTGATACCCATCAGCTCCGGGCGACCGGACGCGGGGCGCTTGCCCTCGGCCACGGCCTCGCGGTTGATCTGCTGGTAGCGCTTCAGGTCGACCATCTCACCCGGGAGCAGGGTCGTGTCGGCGTGATCGACGACGGTGACCTTGCGGAGCATCTGACGGACGATGACCTCGATGTGCTTGTCGTGGATCGGCACACCCTGCGAACGGTAGACGCCCTGGACACCGCCGACGAGATACTTCTGCACCTCGCGGGCACCCATGACGCGCATGACCTCCTTGGGGTCGAGCGTGCCGACCTGCAGGGGCTGTCCGACGGTGACGTGCTGGCCGTCCTCGACGAGCAGCGTCGCACGCTTCAGCACCGGGTAGACCACCGCCTCATCGCCGTTGTCGGGGGTGAGGATGACCTTCTTGGCCTTCTCGGTCTCGTCGATCGTGATGCGGCCGTCGGCCTCGGCGATCGGCGACGCGCCCTTGGGGGTACGCGCCTCGAAGAGCTCCTGCACACGGGGCAGACCCTGGGTGATGTCATCCGCCGACGCCGAACCACCGGTGTGGAAGGTACGCATCGTCAGCTGGGTACCGGGCTCACCGATCGACTGGGCCGCGATGATGCCGACGGCCTCGCCGATGTCGACCGTCTTGCCGGTCGCGAGCGAACGGCCGTAGCACTGCGCGCACACGCCGACGGCGGAGTCGCAGGTCAGGACCGAACGGACCTTGATGGTCTCGACACCCTCGCCGACCAGCTTGTCGATGAGCACGTCGCCCACGTCGTCGCCGGCCGAGGCGAGCACCTCGCCCTTGGCGTCGACCACGTCGGCCGCCAGGGTACGGGCGAACACCGAGTTCTCGACGTTCGCGTCGCGCACGAGCTCACCCTGCGAGTTCGGAGCGGCGATCGGGAGCTCGAGGCCCTTCGACGTGCCGCAGTCCTCTTCGCGGATGATGACGTCCTGCGAGACGTCCACCAGACGACGGGTGAGGTACCCGGAGTCGGCGGTACGCAGAGCGGTGTCGGCGAGACCCTTACGGGTACCGTGCGTGGCGATGAAGTACTCCGCCACCGACAGACCCTCGCGGTACGAGGAGATGATCGGACGCGGGATGATCTCACCCTTGGGGTTGTTCACCAGACCACGCATACCGGCGATGTTCCGGATCTGCAGCCAGTTACCACGGGCGCCCGAGGACACCATGCGGTTGATGGTGTTGTCCTCCGGGAAGTGCGCCTTCATCGCGGCCTGCACCTCGTCGGTCGCCTCGGTCCAGATCTTGATGAGCTCCTGACGACGCTCGGCGTCGGTCGTGAGGCCCTTCTCGTACTGGGACTGCACCTTGGCGGCCTGCTTCTCGTAGCCCGCGACGATCTCCGCCTTGTTGGGCGGGGTGAGGATGTCGCTCAGCGCGACGGTCACACCCGAGCGCGTGGCCCAGTAGAAGCCGGCGTCCTTGATGCGGTCCAGCGTCGCCGCCGTCTCGACCTTGGGGTACTCCTCGGCCAGCTTGTTGACGATCTGCGACAGCTTGCCCTTGTCGGCCTGCTCGCGCACGAAGGGGTAGCCCTTCGGGAGCGCGTCGTTGAAGATCGCCTGACCCAGCGAGGCGTCGACGAGACCGTGGCGCTCGTATCCCTCGGGCGCTTCGCCCTCGAGGAACGTCAGGCCGGGGATGCGGATGCGGACCTTGGCCTGCAGGTCGAGGGAGCCCTCGTCCTTCGCCAGGATCGCCTCGGACACCGAGCCGAACGCACGACCCTCGCCCGCTGCGCCCGCCTTGACCGTGGTCAGGTGGTGCAGACCGATGATCATGTCCTGCGAGGGCAGGGTCACCGGGCGGCCGTCGGACGGCTTCAGGATGTTGTTCGACGCGAGCATCAGCACGCGGGCCTCGGCCTGAGCCTCGACCGACAGCGGCAGGTGCACGGCCATCTGGTCACCGTCGAAGTCGGCGTTGAACGCCGCGCAGACGAGCGGGTGGAGCTGGATGGCCTTGCCCTCGACGAGCTGCGGCTCGAACGCCTGGATGCCGAGACGGTGCAGGGTGGGTGCACGGTTCAGCAGCACCGGACGCTCGCGGATGATCTCCTCGAGCACGTCCCAGACCTCGGGACGGGTGCGCTCGACGGCGCGCTTCGCGGCCTTGATGTTCTGGGAGTGGCCCAGGTCGATCAGGCGCTTGATGACGAACGGCTTGAAGAGCTCCAGAGCCATCTGCTTGGGCAGACCGCACTGGTGCAGCTTCAGCTGCGGGCCGACGACGATGACCGAACGGCCCGAGTAGTCGACGCGCTTGCCGAGGAGGTTCTGACGGAAACGACCCTGCTTGCCCTTGAGCATGTCGCTGAGCGACTTCAGGGCACGGTTGCCGGTTCCGGTGACGGGGCGACCACGGCGGCCGTTGTCGAACAGTGCGTCGACGGCCTCCTGCAGCATCCGCTTCTCGTTGTTCACGATGATCTCGGGAGCACCGAGGTCGATCAGACGACGCAGACGGTTGTTGCGGTTGATCACACGGCGGTACAGGTCGTTCAGGTCGGACGTCGCGAAACGTCCACCGTCGAGCTGCACCATCGGACGGAGCTCCGGCGGGATCACCGGCACCACGTCGAGGACCATCGCGGCCGGGCTCATGCCGGTCTCGAGGAACGAGCTGACGACCTTGAGGCGCTTGATCGCACGGATCTTGCGCTGGCCCTTGCCCTCCGAGATCTGCAGGCGCAGGTTCTCGGCCTCGGCGGCCAGGTCGAACGACTCCAGGCGGCGCTTGATCGACTCGGCGCCCATGTGGGCCTCGAAGTACTGACCGAAGCGGTCCTGCAGCTCGTGGAAGACGTCGTCCTCGGGGCGGAGCGCGCCGACCTCGAGCGTGCGGAAGTCCTCCCACACGCGCTCGAGCTTGGCGATCGCGTCGTCTGCACCCTTGCGGATGAGCGACATCTCCTTCTCGGCGGCGTCCTTGACCTTCTTCTTAGCGTCGGCCTTGGCACCCTCGGACTCGAGAGCGGCCAGCTCCTCCTCGAGGCGCGCGAGGCGCTCGGCGATCTTGGCGTCACGGCGGTCGCCGAGCGTCTTGATCTCGAGGCGGATGTTGTTCTCCTGCGTGCCGAGGTCGCGGTGACGAGCATCCTCGTCGACCGAGATCACCATGTACGCGGCGAAGTAGATGACCTTCTCGAGGTCCTTCGGCGCCATGTCGAGCAGGTAGCCCAGACGCGAGGGAACACCCTTGAAGTACCAGATGTGGGTGACGGGAGCGGCGAGCTCGATGTGACCCATGCGCTCACGACGGACGGAGCTCTTGGTGACCTCCACGCCGCAGCGCTCGCAGACGATGCCCTTGAAGCGGACGCGCTTGTACTTGCCGCACGCGCACTCCCAGTCACGGGACGGTCCGAAGATCTGCTCTCCGAAGAGACCGTCCTTCTCCGGCTTGAGGGTGCGGTAGTTGATGGTTTCGGGCTTCTTGACCTCGCCGTAGGACCACGCGCGGATGTGGTCTGCGGTCGCCAGGCCGATGCGAAGCTCGTCGAAAGTTGTGGACTCGAGCACTAGTTCTCCTGTGTCGGAAATTCTGTTTGAGAAGTCTGCGCCGGTGCGCCCGGGGATGGACCCGGGCGCACCCGCGGATTAGATCTCGTCGATCGAGGCGGCCTCGAAGCGGCTGGAGATGTTGATACCGAGTTCCTCTGCGGCGCGGAACGCCTCGTCGTCGGTGTCGCGGAGGTTCACCAGCGTGCCGTCGGCCGAGAGCACCTCGACGTTCAGGCAGAGCGACTGCATCTCCTTCATGAGCACCTTGAACGACTCGGGGATGCCGGGCTCCTGGATGTTCTCGCCCTTGACGATCGCCTCGTACACCTTGACGCGGCCGAGGATGTCGTCGGACTTGATCGTGAGGAGCTCCTGGAGCGCGTATGCGGCGCCGTAGGCCTCGAGGGCCCACACCTCCATCTCACCGAAGCGCTGTCCACCGAACTGCGCCTTACCACCGAGCGGCTGCTGGGTGATCATCGAGTAGGGACCCGTGGAACGTGCGTGGATCTTGTCGTCGACCAGGTGGTGGAGCTTCAGGATGTACATGTAGCCCACCGAGATCGGCGCCGGGAACGGCTCACCCGAACGGCCGTCGAACAGCTGCGTCTTGCCCGACGAGTCGATCAGGCGCACACCGTCGCGCGTCGGCAGCGTCGCGTCGAGGAGACCGGCGATCTCCTCCTCCGACGCACCGTCGAACACCGGGGTAGCGACCTTGGTGCCGGGCGCGGCCTCGAAGGCCTGCTCGGGCAGACGGGCGGCCCACTCCGGGGTGCCCTCGACCTTCCAGCCCTGCTTGGCGATCCACCCGAGGTGGGTCTCGAGCACCTGGCCGAAGTTCATTCGACCGGGGATGCCGAGCGGGTTCAGGACGATGTCGACCGGAGTTCCGTCGGCGAGGAAGGGCATGTCCTCGATCGGGAGGATCTTCGCGATGACGCCCTTGTTGCCGTGACGGCCGGCGAGCTTGTCGCCCTCGGTGATCTTGCGCTTCTGGGCGATGTAGACCACGACGCGGCGGTTGACGCCGGAGCCGAGCTCGTCGTCACCGTCTTCGGCGTTGAACTCCTTGACGGCGATGATCGTGCCCTGCTCGCCGTGGGGGACCTTCAGCGACGTGTCGCGCACCTCGCGGCTCTTCTCGTTGAAGATCGCGCGGAGCAGACGCTCCTCGGCCGACAGCTCGGTCTCGCCCTTCGGCGTGACCTTGCCGACGAGGATGTCGCCGGGGCGGACCTCGGCGCCGATGCGGATGATGCCGCGCTCGTCGAGGTCCTTGAGCAGCTCCGGGCTGACGTTGGGGAGGTCACGGGTGATCTCCTCCTTGCCGAGCTTGGTGTCGCGCGCGTCGACCTCGTACTCCTCGATGTGGATCGAGGAGAGGGTGTCGTCCTTCACCAGGTCCTGGCTGAGGATGATCGCGTCCTCGAAGTTGTAGCCCTCCCACGTCATGAACGCGACGAGGAGGTTCTTCCCGAGGGCCAGCTCGCCGTTCTCGGTGGCGGGGCCATCGGCGATGACCTCTCCGACCTCGACGCGCTCACCGGCGGTGACGACGACCTTCTGGTTGTACGACGTGCCCTGGTTGGAGCGGTCGAACTTGCGCAGGTGGTACTCCTGCGTGCCGCCCTCGTCGAGCATGACCACGACGCGATCGGCGGAGACCTCGGAGACGACACCGGCCTTCTCGGCGGTCAGCACGTCACCGGCGTCGATGGCCGTGTAGCCCTCCATACCGGTTCCGACGAGCGGCGAGTCGCTGCGGAGCAGCGGCACGGCCTGACGCTGCATGTTGGCACCCATGAGGGCGCGCTGCGCGTCGTCGTGCTCGAGGAAGGGCACGAGCGAGGTCGCGACCGACACCATCTGGCGCGGCGAGACGTCGATGTACCCGATCTCCTCGGGGAGGAACAGGTCGACCTCGCCGCTGCCGCCCTTGGGGCGGGCCAGGACGTGGCTCTCGCGGAAGCGACCCTTGGCATCGAGCGGCGCGTTGGCCTGCGCGATGTTGAAGTCGACCTCCTCGGAGGCGGTGAGGTAGTCGATCTGCTCGGTGACGACACCGTCGACGACCTTGCGGTACGGGGTCTCGATGAAGCCGAACGAGTTGATGCGCGCGAAGGTCGCGAGCGCACCGATCAGACCGATGTTCGGGCCTTCCGGCGTCTCGATCGGGCACATGCGGCCGTAGTGCGACGGGTGGACGTCACGGACCTCGACGCCGGCGCGGTCACGGGAGAGACCGCCGGGGCCGAGCGCCGAGAGGCGGCGCTTGTTGGTCAGACCCGCGAGCGGGTTGTTCTGGTCCATGAACTGCGACAGCTGCGACGTTCCGAAGAACTCCTTGATCGCGGCGACGACGGGGCGCACGTTGATCAGGGTCTGCGGCGTGATCGCCTCGATGTCCTGCGTGGTCATGCGCTCGCGGACGACGCGCTCCATGCGGGACAGACCGGTGCGGACCTGGTTCTGGATGAGCTCGCCCACCGCGCGGATGCGACGGTTGCCGAAGTTGTCGATGTCGTCGGTGGCGATCCGGATGTCGGCCTTCTTGCCGCCGCGGATGCCCTCGAACGTCTCGGTGCCGGCGTGGATGCGCACCAGGTACTTGATCGTGGCGACGATGTCCTGCACGGTGAGGACCGAGTCGCTGAGCGGAGCGTCGAGGCCCAGCTTCTGGTTGATCTTGTAACGACCGACCTTCGCGAGGTCGTAGCGCTTCGGGTTGAAGTAGAAGTTGTCGAGCAGCGCGCGCGCGGCCTCGGCGGCGACCTGCTCGCCCGGACGGAGCTTGCGGTAGATGTCGCGGAGCGCATCTTCCTTCGTGACGATCGTGTCCTTCGCGAGCGTCTCCTCGATGGAGGCGAAGCCGGCGAACTCGGCGAGGATCTCCTCGCTCGTCATGCCCAGGGCCTTGAGGAAGACGGTCACCGACTGCTTGCGCTTGCGGTCGATGCGAACGCCGACCTGGTCGCGCTTGTCGATCTCGAACTCGAGCCACGCACCGCGGCTCGGGATGACGCGCGCCGAGACGATGTCCTTGTCGGAGGTCTTGTCGGGCGTCTTGTCGAAGTAGACGCCGGGCGAGCGCACGAGCTGGGAGACGACGACGCGCTCCGAGCCGTTGATGATGAACGTGCCCTTGTCGGTCTGGAGCGGGAAGTCGCCCATGAAGACCGTCTGCGTCTTGATCTCACCGGTGAGGTGGTTCATGAACTCGGCCTCGACGTACAGCGGGGCGGCATACGTCTTGCCGCGCTCCTTGCACTCCTCGATCGAGTACTTCTCCGGCTCGAGGTAGGGGTTCGTGAACGACAGCTGCATCGTCTCGCCGAGGTCCTCGATCGGGGAGATCTCCTCGAAGATCTCGCCCAGACCGCTGACCTCGTTGACGTCGGTGCGACCGGCGGCCTTGGCCTCGGCCACACGGGCCTTCCACGCCTCGTTGCCGACGAGCCAACCGAAGGATTCGGTCTGCAGGGCCAGGAGGTCGGGGACAGTCAGCGTGTCGGAGATCTTGGCGAACGAGAGGCGGGAAGCTCCGCGTCCGTTCTTGGTGGTGGTGGATGTGGATGCGTTGCGAGCAGCAGCCAAGGGAATAACCTCCGTGAGCCCCGCAGGGCTTCTCGATTCCTTGTCGTCAGGTGGAGTGCGCGCTCAGAAGCTCAGAAGAATGCCGACCACCATATGAGGGCACGGAGAAGCGAGCGCAACTACCAACTATAGACA
Source organism: Microbacterium sp. (assembly GCA_032099965.1). Classification (GTDB taxonomy): domain Bacteria; phylum Actinomycetota; class Actinomycetes; order Actinomycetales; family Microbacteriaceae; genus Microbacterium. The sequence continues at coordinate 5,964 of DAMDKH010000033.1, read as the reverse complement.
CGAATCCACGACATGGCAAGCGGAATCCTTGACCAATCTCGAATGCTGCGGTATTGGCATCCCACGGTGCGCCCCGCCGCGCCTCAGGACGCGATGTGGAGCTCGTTGCCGGGGATCGACGCGAGGAGACGACGCGTGTACGGGTCGCGCGGATTCGTGAAGATCTCCTCCGACGTCGCCGCCTCGACCATCGCACCGTCCTTCATCACGCACACGTAGTCGCTGATCAGCCGCACCACCGCGAGGTCGTGCGAGATGAAGAGGTAGCTCAGGCCGTACTCGCGCTGGAGGTCGCCGAGCAGCGTGAGGATCTGGTCCTGCACCAGCACGTCGAGGGCCGACACCGGCTCGTCGCACACGATGAGGTCCGGCGACAGGGCGAGGGCCCGGGCGATCGCCACGCGCTGACGCTGCCCGCCGGAGAGCTCCGACGGATACCGGCGCAGCATCGACTGCGGCAGCGCGACGTCGTCGAGCAGCTGGCGCACGCGCGCACGCCGCTCGGTGCCGCTCCCCCGACGGTAGAACTCCAGGGGCTCGGCGATCAGGCGCTCGATGGTGAACATCGGGTTCAGGCTCGAATAGGGGTCCTGGAAGATGGGCTGCACGCGCTGACGGAAGTCGCGCGTCTCGGCCCTGCTGAGCGACGCGACGTCCTTGCCCTCGAAGCGGATCAGCCCGCTGGTCGGCTCGACGAGCTTGAGCAGCATCCGCGCCGTCGTGGTCTTGCCCGACCCGGACTCCCCCACGATCGCCACGGTCTCGCCGCGCGGGATGGCGAGCGAGACGTCGTTCACGGCCACGAAGTCCTCGCCGCGCCCGCGCACCGGGTACACCTTGGTGAGCCCTTCGATCTCGACGATGTTGTCGACCTCGGCCGCCGGCTCCGCCTCGGGAGCGTTCCGGTCGGCGGTCTCCGCAGCGGCGAACGCCTCGGGGCGCAGCCGCGCGACGGCGACCGACGGTGCCGCCTGCACGAGCGACTGCGTGTAGGGGTGCTGCGGGCTCTCGAGGATCTGCCTGGCCGGGCCCTGCTCGACCACGCGGCCGCGGTGCATGACCACGACGCGTTCCGCCCGCTCGGCTGCGAGCCCGAGGTCGTGCGTGATGAGCAGCACGGCCGTGCCGAGCTCGCGCGTCATCGCACCGATCTGGTCGAGGATCGTCTGCTGCACCGTGACGTCGAGCGCACTGGTGGGCTCGTCGGCGATGAGCAGACGCGGCTTGCAGGCGAGGCCGATGGCGATGAGGGCGCGCTGGCGCATGCCGCCGGAGAACTCGTGCGGATACTGCTTCGCACGGCGCTCGGGGTCGGGCAGGCCGGCGGCGGTGAGCGCCTCGACCACCTTCGACTGCACGTTCTGACGCGTGGCGAGACCGTGGGCGAGCAGCGTCTCGGCGACCTGGGTGCCGATCTTCGCGACCGGGTTGAGGTTCGACATCGGGTCCTGCGGGACGAGACCGATGTCCCTCCCGCGGATGGTCCGCAGCTCGCTCTCGGAGACGTGGGAGATGTCGCGCCCGTCGAGGCGGATGCTCCCGGCGGCGATGCGCCCTCCGCCCGCGAGCAGGCCGATGATGGCCATCGCCGTGGTGGACTTGCCCGACCCGGACTCGCCGACGATCGCGACGGTCTCGCCGGGACGGATCTCGAGGTCGACGCCCTCGACCGCGTGCACGACGCCGTCGATCGTGGTGAAGTCGACGGCGAGGCCCTCGACCGACAGCAGCGGCTCACCGCTCATGGTGTTCTCCTGGGTGTTCATCGCGCACGCGTCCTCGGGTCCATGGCCTCGCGCAGCGCCTCACCGAGCAGGGTGAATCCCAGCGCGGTGATGGCGATGCAGATGCCCGGCAGGAAGGCGAGCCAGGGGGCGATCGACAGCTCGGCCTGGGCGTACGTGAGCATGCGGCCCCACTCCGCGGTCTCCGGACGACCGCCGCCGAGGCCGAGGAACGACAGCGCGGCGGCGTCGATCACCGCGGTGGCGAGGGTCAGCGTGCCCTGGACGATGACCGGCCCGATCGCGTTGGGGAGCACATGCGACATGGTGATGCGACCGCGACCGAGGCCGAGGCTCTGCGCGGACAGGACGTAGTCGCTCGAGCGCTGCTGCAGCATCGACGCGCGCAGCAGCCGCGCGAAGATCGGCACCTGGGATGCACCGATCGCGATCATGACCGCGAACGGCGTCTGCCCGAGGATCGCCGCGATGCTGACCGCGAGGAGGAGGTTCGGGACGGAGAGGATGATGTCGACCACGCGCATGATGATCGTGTCGACCCAGCCGCCGAAGGTGCCGGCGACGAGTCCGAGCAGCATGCCGCCGACGAGTCCCATCGCCGTCGAGATGACGCCGACGAGCAGCGACGCCCGTGCGCCCCAGATGAGCTTCGACAGCACGTCGCCGCCGAAGCGGTCCAGGCCGAGCGGGAACTGGGCCAGCTCGCCGGGGCCGGGGATGTAGGTGGGCGTGATGAACTTCGCGCCGGGCAGCGCCGTCTCCGGGTACGGCGCGAGGAGCGGGGCGAGACCGGCGACCAGGAGGAACGCGAGCACGATGACCGCGCCGATCCACGCGGTGGGGTTGCGGCGGATGCGACGGAAGACGTCGCGCCAGAATCCGCCGGGTCCGTCGGTGAGCCCGGCCTGCGCCACGGCGACGGTGTCGATGACCGCGCCGCCCTGGGCGGGGGGAAGGGCGACGCTCATGCGACGGCCTCCTTTCGATGGGTGACGATCGGCATCACTGCACCCTCACTCTCGGGTCGATGAGGCTGTACGACACGTCGACGGCGAGGTTGATGAGCGCGTAGGCGATCGCGATGAAGATGATGAAGCCCTGCAGCACCGGGAAGTCCCGGGTGAAGATGGCGCGGGCGAGGAACGATCCGATGCCGGGGAACGCGAACACCGTCTCGGTGAGCACCGCCCCCGAGATGAGCAGGCCCGTCTGCAGGCCGATCGTGGTGATGACGGGCAGCATCGCGTTGCGGAGGATGAAGCGGTTGCGCAGCGTCGACGATCCGACGCCCTTCGCGCGTCCGGTGCGCACGTAGTCCGCGTTCTGCACCTCCAGCACGCTCGCCCGCGTGATGCGGACGATGATCGCCAGCGGGATGGTCCCCAGGGCGAGCGCCGGCAGCACGAGGTGCAGCAGCGCATCCCACGACGCGTCGAACTCGCCGGTGATGAGGCCGTCCCACACGTAGAACCCGGTGGGATGGGTCGCGTCGATCCGGGGGTTCTGTCGGCCGTCGGACGGCAGCCAGCCCAGCTGCACGGCGAAGACGTACTTGAGGATGAACGCGAGGAAGAACACCGGGATGGTGATGCCGACCAGGCTGAGCACCACGGACGCGTGGTCGCTGAACTTGCCGTGACGGCGGGCGGCCCAGTAGCCCAGCGGGATGCCCACGCCGATCGCGAAGATCAGCGCGGCCACGCTCAGCTCGAGGGTCGCGGGGAAGCGGCGGAAGAACTCCTCGACGACGGGCCGGTTCGTCTGGATCGACGTGCCGAAATCGCCCTGCAGGAGTCGTCCGACCCACACGAAGTACTGCTCGAGGATCGGCCGGTCGAAGCCGTAGAGCTCGTTGACCCGCGCGATCGCGTCGGGAGTCGCCTTCTCGCCGAGCAGGGCGACCGCCGGGCCGCCGGGAAGGGCCCTGACCCAGGCGAACAGCAGGATGCTGAGGCCGAGCAGGGTGGGGATGAGGAACAGCAGTCGCCCGCCGATGGTGCGCAGCACAGAGATCTCCGTAGATCGGTGCAGCACGTTCCCGGGGCCCGCCGTGGTGGCCGGGCCCCGGGATCGTGCAGCGTCGGTCGAGTTACTCGCTGAGGACGATGTCCGTGAAGACCTCGTCGTTCACCGGGCTCGCGGGGTAGCTGTCGACCCGGGGGTCGAAGGCCAGGGTGGGAGCCGGGTGGGCGAGCGGGACGCCGGGGATGAAGTCGGCGACCATCGCGTTGATCTCCTCGTAGAGAGCGGTCTGCTCCTCGAGGTTCGAGACGCCGCGCGCCTCGGTGAGCTTCTCGAACAGCTCGGGGTTGTCGAAGCCCCACTCCGAGCTCTTCTGGCCGAAGAAGACGCCGACGAAGTTGTCGGTGTCGTTGTAGTCGCCGGTCCAGCCGAGCAGGTGGATGCCGTGGTCGGAGGTGCCGGTCGTGCGGTCGAGGTACTCCACCCACTCCTCTGAGACCGGGGTGGTCTCGACGCCGACCTCGGCCAGCTGCGAGGAGAGCACGGTGAAGATCTGCTCGGGGTCCGGCATGTAGGGGCGCGAGACGTTGACCGGGTAGTTGAAGGTCAGCGACAGCGGGTTCGACTCGTCGTACCCGGCCTCGGCGAGCAGCGCCTTGGCCTTCTCGGGGTCGAAGTCGTAGGTGGTGACGTCGGGGTTGTACCCGTTGACGACCTCCGGCACGAACTGCGTGGCCTTCTCGGTGCCCTCGGGGAGCACCTGGCTGATCAGCGCGTCCTTGTCGATGGCGTAGGAGAGCGCCTCGCGCACCTTCGGGTCCTGCAGCTCGGGCAGGGCCTGGTTGAACGCGAGGTAAAGGATCGTGAACGGCGGGCGCGACACCATGGTGAAGCCGTCGTCCTCCAGGGCCTTGGTGTCGGCGGGGCCGACGAGGTCGTAACCGTCGATCGAGCCGGACTCGAGCGCCTGACGGCGCGCGGTCGGGTCGTCGATGGTGCGGAAGATGATCTCGTCGATCTGTCCGCCCTCGCCCCAGTAGTCGTCGTACGCCTTCAGCGTGACCTGCTCGCCGGGGGCCCACTCCTCGAACTGGTACGGGCCGGTGCCCACCGGGTGGCCCATGGCGTACTCGGACAGCTGCGGGGCCTCGGCGGATCCGCCGACCTCGTCGGCGCCGAACTCCTGCATGGCCGAGGGGCTCTGCATGCCGAAGGACGGCAGGGACAGCGAGGAGATGAAGCCGGCGAACGGCTTGTTGAGCTCGATCGTGACCGAGTTCTCGCCATCCGGCGTGCAGGACTTGTAGACCGCGTCCGCGGCGTTGGACGCGTAGCCCTTGAAGAGCTTGTTGTAGTAGTAGCCGAACGCCTCGGATGCGGCGAGACCGGTCCAGTTGTACCAGCGGTCGAAGTTCGCGCAGACGGCCTCGGCGTTGAACGGCGTGCCGTCGTGGAACGTCACGCCCTCCTTGAGCGCGAAGGTGTGGGACATGCCGTCCTCGGACGACTCCCAGCTCTCGGCGAGCAGCGGGGCGGGGTCGGCGGTGCCGGGCTCGGTGCCGACGAGGCCCTCGAAGATTTGACGCGAGACGCGGAAGCTCTCGCCGTCCTGCGCGAAGGCGGGGTCGAGGCTCGCCGGATCGGAGGACGCGGCGAAGACGAACGTGCCGTCGACGTCGCCGGATCCCTCGGAACCCTTGTCGCCGCGCTCGCTCGCGACGCAGCCCGTGAGGGCGAGAGCGGCGATCGTCGCACCCGTGAGGGCGGCGAGGCCGCGTCGTCGGAGTGGTGACTGGTGCATGGTGCATGCCTTCCCGGTAGGGGGTCTCGTGCACGTGAGCAGAGCGTCGTCGCTCCGTCACGATGATTTCTCGACCGTACCCAGTGAATGCCCGGATGCCAAGGGATTGCGCCCTCGCGATCTATACCGATCCGGTATCGGCGTGCGTGGGACCGGGTTTCACCGACGGTGACCGAGGGCCGCATCGTGCGTGAGACGCAGCGGAATCTGCACCGGCTCCCCCCGCAGCTGCACCACGCGGACGAAGAGCACGTCGACGAGGGCGAGCTGCGCGATGCGACTCGACATCGCCGCCATGCGGAACGGCGACTCGTAGGCGTGCGTGAGCAGCACGACCTCCGCCGTCCGCGCGAGGGCGGAGTCGGCGGCCCCGGTGACCGCGACGGTGCGGGCACCGGCATCCGCCGCCACCTGCAGCGCCCGCCGCGTCTCGCTCGTCTCCCCGCTGTGCGAGAA